>JARLFW010000104.1 GCA_031296345.1 Nitrosotalea sp.
AGTAACAAGTATGACATTGAAAGTTTCTCCGATATTGCCTCAAGATGGAACAGTGCTAACAAACTTTCCCGCTAATCTTGAGATCAAGGTAACTCGTGGAAATATTCCCGTACAAGGAGCCAGAGTTCAATTCTGGATGATGGGAGGCTCTCATGATGCAGAAATGCATAATGCATTTTTAACCACAACCGATTCGTTAGGTATTGCACGTCTTACGCTGTTAAATCAAAACACATTAGATCCAGGTCCATACATCTGGTATGCCGATGCAACACAGCCTGGTTTCAAGGGCGGAGCTTCCAAAGTCATCTCCTTTACCAATCCTTTTGCCAGTACCAATGTGATTCTAACCTCTGGTGTGATGGTTTCAACAGACCAAAATGAATATTCTTTAGGACAAGGCAATGGTGCTACTGTTGTAATTCATGGCAATGTTAACAATTATCACTCTGGTCAACCAATAATTCTCAAAATAAAATTGCCAAGTGGCAAGACTGTTCAGCTAGTGGAATATGGTTCATATCTTGGCTCATTTCAAAGCGTCTACAAACTTGGGCAGAACTCTGAATTAGGACAATATTCTGTAACTGTAACTCATAATTATTTTGTATCCACTACATGTGAATTTCATGTTGTAAAATAATCAACTTTGGAAATTTTATGATGAAAAGCTCTAGATTACCATCAAGGTCATCGTAGTTAACACATTTGGAATCTTTCGTACTTTAGTTGTGATAATACTTTCAAGTTCCTTTGAATCTGATGCTTCAATTTTGACTATTATATCGTACAGCCCCAATGTCCCTGTAACTTCTGAAATACCTTTCATTTCCATGAGCTTTCTAATGATTGGACTTTCTTTTCCAGTCTCACAATGAATTGCTACATATGCGGTATTCATAGAATAATTTCAAAATCTCAAGTATTAGGTATTTCTATGGCCAGAGGCCTCGTGCCTCAAATGCATCTAGCACTCTACCAACAGCTAGTACCATGCTTGCCTTTCTCATATCGACATTGTGTTTCTTTGATAGTGCATATGTGTCATTGAAACCACGAACAATGTGATTTTCCATCTTGCTTGCAACTTCATCAAATGTCCAATAGTATCTTTGCAAGTTTTGTACCCATTCTAGATATGAAATACACACACCACCAGAGTTTGCCAAGATATCTGGGATAACCATGATTTTATTTTTAAACAAAATATCATCTGCATCAGGAGTGGTTGGACCGTTTGCTGCTTCTGCAATTATTCTACATTTGATTTTTCTTGCAACTTGTGGTGTGATTTGGTTCTCAAGTGCTGCAGGTACCAGAACATCACATGGAGTTGTAAGAAGTTCTTCTGTTGTTACCTTTTTGCTTCCAGGATATCCAACAACGCTTCCATGTTTATTTTTGTATTCTAAAACCTTCTTTGGATCAAGTCCCTTAAGATTAACTATGGAACCTTTAGAATCGCTTACTCCAATTATCTTTGCACCCAACTTTTCAATATATTCTGCAGAATATGTTCCAGCATTACCAAAACCTTGTATGACAACTCTAGCACCCTTGAGCTTTAGTCCAATCTTCTTTGCACCTTCTCTTACACAATAAGAAACGCCAAGACCTGTAGCTACGTTTCTTGCAAGCGAACCTCCAACTGATAGTGGCTTTCCTGTGATAACAGCTGGTTCTCCTTGTCCGTGCATTACACTATAAACATCCATTATCTGTGCCATCTCTTTTCCAGTAGTATAGACATCAGGAGCTGGAACATCCTTGCCGGGTCCAATTATCTCAGATATTGCATATGCATATCTTCTTGTCATCCTCTCTTTTTCTCCTGCTGAGAGTTTCTTTGGATCACAGATTATTCCTCCCTTACCTCCTCCAAATGGAACATCAACAATTGCACATTTCCAAGTCATCCACATTGAAAGTGCTTTTACTTCTTCTATTGTAACATCTGGGTGATATCTTATTCCTCCTTTGTGTGGTCCTCTAAAATCATTATGTTGTGATCTATAACCTGTGAATACTCTGATTTTACCATTATCCATCTTTACTGGTAGTGAAACTGTAAGAATTTTTTTTGGATTTGCAAGAATCTCATGAACTCCAGCATCAAGTTTGAGAATTTTTGCAGCGTCTGCAAGTTGCTTGAGTGCATTTTGCCAAGGATCGATTTTAGTCAATCTTTATCGATATGACTCAACGGCATATTGTATTTAAATTTGTTTAAGATCGCTTATTGTTTTGAAGTGCCATCTTGATCTGGCTTTACAGATCCACCAAGTTTTGCGTTTACCAAATTACGTAGATCATCATCTGTTTTACTTTCAGTATTAACTCCCAAGGATTTTGCAAGTGTTTCTAGTTTTTGTCTCTCTGACATGACAGGACCTGAAACATTGATGTTAAACTCCCCCTTTGCTTTTTGAATTTCTTCTTGGACCATGTTTTTTGTTTTATCATACTGGGCCATAATTTTTGCAAGTTTTTTTGTTGCGTCAGGCAGTCGTTTAGTTCCAAGTAACAGCGCCATTGCTACAATCGCAATCATAATCCAATCATTACCTATGATATTTAGTGAAAAGTCAAACATGATATCATCAGACCTGTTTCTAAAATTAAAGCTTTAGACTAGAGCTACTTCTCTTTTCTTGATAAAAACAAATCCCAAGACAAATAGTCCGCTAATAGACAAAATAAGATATGGAATTGCGCTTCCAAATGAATTGGCAATTATGCCTATTATGAGAGGTCCAAAGGCCCAGCCCATTCCAAAGGTTGCCTCATATGCACCAATTAATGCTCCCGCATTGTCTTTTGCCTTTCTCATGATGATCTCAAATGTCAGAGGGAAATACACACTAAATCCAAATCCAAGTAAGAGTACGGCTATACTAAATTCAATCATAGAATGAGAGTAGAATAACATCAGCATTCCAGTAGATATTGATAAAATAACTAACAGTAAACTAGCAAGAAATTTTTTCATTAAAAAGTTAGATACAAACAACGAAGCAAGCCGAGAGATTCCAAAGACAAAGAAAAGCAGCTCAATGTTTGATTCCGAGATTTTTCTCTCACTCATATATGCTGGTATGATTGCCAAAAAGACACCAAAACTTACACTACAAAATAATAAAATAGCAATCACTGCTGGAAATTTAATCAAATGTTTTGCTGATGTAATAGATATTACCCCACTACGAGTAGTCTTGCCACTTTTTGATAGTACAAGTGAGAAAACTAGTGAAGTTGCAATTGAAAATGCTGCAATCTGGAAAATTATTCTATATGAAACATCAAAGTGTTCAAGCAAAAATGAACCAACTAGAGGTCCAATCATTAGACCTACAACAAAAAATGCCATGAATTGAGATATTGCCTTGATACGATTTTGTGGAGTGGTAGATTGCGAAATAATTGATTCACATGGAGGCCAGAAAAATGAATGTGCAACTCCAACAAGTGTTCTATATATGATAACTTGGGGGACAGAGTCTGCTACAGATAGCAAGTATATTGATAATGTATCAATGACTAGCCCCAAAGAAAGTAGTAGGCCCTTGTTGAATCTGTCAAGTAATAATCCTACAAAGAGCGGAATGAACATGTAAGGAATAAAATTTGAAAATCCAATTATCCCAAGGTCAAAGTATGATGCACCAAGGTCTTTGGAAAATAATGGAACCACGGGATTGTGCATGCCATATGAAAATCCAACAATTAGCGCAATGATGTATACAAGAATTACTTTTCTGTTCATCTTTACTTGAATGCTGCAACCATAATTGCGCCCCCAAGCATTCCTTTCTCAAATTCCACA
>JARLFW010000105.1 GCA_031296345.1 Nitrosotalea sp.
GTATCAAATGAAAACAAGTATTTGCTTTTATCATTTGCAAGATTTTTTATAATCACATTTTGCGTTGAAAAGATCATACTGGTATATGTTGTTTCAGAATTGCTAAAAGGTAGCGATGTAGAAATTAATTGTAGTTCAATTCCATCAGGTCGTGTCACATATATTTGCAACAACGGAGAGCCGCTGTATTTTGCAGCATACCTATAGATAAAATCACTTGGAAATCCATCATATTGATAATTTACTACAAATGAATCTGTAAGAACATATACAGATTCTAGTTGTTGTGATGAGCTTTGTGGTTGTAGTATCAAGTGTTCTGGGATTTTTTCAGATTGGAAATAATTTATCCAAGCAGGTTGTGCAGATTTTGGATACAATAACCAACTTGCCGGGTCGTTCCATGTCTTAAAGTTATCAACAGGTATAGTTACAAATGCAATAATTGACATCAAGAAAAGGACGGCAAGTATTACAATTCCTGTCATCCCTATTTTACTGTGGGAGAATTCATGCCAGATGTCTCTTGCTGAAAAACTCATTCTCTTCTTACCCTAGGATCAAAGTATCCGTACAAGACATCAGCTACAAACACACTTGCTAGGAAAAATGCAGTCAAAACATATGTTGCACCAATTATAACAGGCAAATCTAAAACACTGATTGCTTCAAAGTATAGCCTACCCATACCTGGCCAATCAAAGACTGCTTCTGTTATTATTGCTCCACCAAGAGAGCCTGACAAGCTAAGTGCAAGAATTGTCACAATGGGCGGTGCAGCGTTTTTCAGTGCATGAGAGTATAGTATTCGCTTTTCATCTATTCCGGCTGCTCTTTTTGCCATGATAAAGTCCTCTTGTAATACACCAACTAGGAAATTTCTTACCAAATATGCCCAGAAACCAAATCCGATTAGAACCAGAGTAATCAATGGAAGTGCCATATGATACAAGAGAGACCCCAAGTATCCCGGGTCAGTTACAGCAATTTCAGGGGTTGCTCTTGCAGGAAATATAGGATAAAGAAATGCAAAAACAAAGATCATAAGAACACCTATCCACCAGACTGGAAAGCTGCTCGATATTATTGCAAAGCCTGAAGTTATCTTGTCAATCTTTGAGTTTACCTTACTTGCAGCAACTGCACCCAGAAATATTCCAAGAACAGAAACTATTGCAGTAGCTGTTGTAAAAAGAAGAATCGTTCTTGGTAATTTTTCTAGTATTATATCTTTGACGTCAGATGAGCCGCTGTCACTTGTAAGAAATTTTGCATGACCAAAGTCCAGTGTTAAAATTTTATACATTGATAAACCAATTCTTTGAGGAGAGTACCACGGTTGGTCAAGGCCTAGAGATTTTATTCGTTGCTGGATTTGATTTTCTACATACGAGTCTAGCTGTTCAGTTGTTTTAAAACTTGCCAAAAGACTTTTGTTGTTGGTAACTTGCTGTCTTATTTCTAATGAAACACTTTGTTTGGATATTGAATCCATGTTTGCCCCCACCAATGCAATTGTGACAAGAAGTGTTGCCATCAACACTCCAAACATTGTAATTGCACGTTTTGCAAGGAATTTTTTAAATCCCATCTACTTCACCTGACTTTTCCTTCTCCCAAGTACATACAGTATCACTAGAGATACAGCGCTTGCCAGTATTACAATACCTACAAGATAAGAGTAATTTACTCCCAGAGCCTCAGGGTTTGAGACAAGATTCTCTGTGACTAGTTGATTTACCCCTTGTGTTACAAGAAAACTTGTGTGGTACATGTCAGGCTTGTATGCATCATCTGACACTACAAATATTTGCAAGTCATTAGAGCCAAGTTCAAGATTCTTTGTCTTTTCAGAGTCTAGAGTTATTGACATGGTACCATTGGCAGATACTTGTTTGCCATTATCAACTATCTTTCCTTCAGGGTTTGTAAAATAGTAATATACAGTAGCGTTTGGTGTGACAGAAATTGGAATTGTAAAGTTTGCACCTAAAGTTACAGCAGTTGGCACATTTACACTTTGTATTGTAGGCATGCTTACCTCTTCGAACTTTTTCCAATAACCAGATTTGAAAGGATATGTGGGATCATCAAATGCTTTAATGGTAATTTTTCGTGCATCAGGAGAATAACTATCCAAATAGTATGGTCCGTTGCTTATTACCGCATGGTCATGTTGGGCAATCCAGGATATCGAAGCATTATATCTTGAATTAAAATAGTTTGAATTATCAACGTAAGAAAGTGCAGGCGGAATGGAATTCTCTTTTTCAAAGTCTTCAAGGTTTGTTTTTATCACATTTGCATCATTTGGTATAATCAGTGACATCCAGTTTACATTTTTACTCATTGCATCAGATCTTGAAAATGCAAGCTTGCCATCAGTTACTGCTTTTTCCATAGAGTGTACAATCTCCCATGGCATTGCTGGCCAGACTTGGGCCGAGTCTGCAATCTCACCATTATCAAAGTGCCAATAATTTTGATAAACTTCAATTGTATTTTCATCAATAACTCTGACTCCAATGAGCGTTTTTGCAGCTTGATTTGCCTTGGGAGAATATTCCGAATCAAATGTCATGGTGCCATTTGTCTGATCTGCGCCCCATTGATATAGAAAATAAATCCCATAAAGAACATCATTCATATCCATTGGCATTTTGTTGTGCCAATTTCCAAATTTTAGATGAAATGTTACTTTGCTTGTTGCTTTGATTCCAGTTCCTACTTGGGTCCACTTTTGTTTTACAGCATCCCAGTATATTGCATCATTTGGAACATTGAGTTTACCCAATGGCCCAGCAGTTTGGACTTGCCAATCAGAACGTATTGGTATAGTATAACCAGTGTAAGGATTCTTGAAGCTTCCAGGGTCTTCCAGTGTTCCCCAAATTTGTTGACTGGAAGAATCTGAAAATCCACCAATTGGATTCCATGCCCCAGAATAGATCTTTTTTACACCTATTGTTAGCGTATCAGAATCTGATCTTGCATTAATTGGAGTAAATCTACTTGTAATTCCCGCACCAAAATCATTGATTATTCCATCGACTTTTTTGTTTGCAATGAATTGGTCTATCTTGCATGCAAGAAATATTCTAACAGAATCATGAACTCCCTTGTCAACTGCTTGATTAATCAAATTGGAGCGTTGCTCTGAAGAGGTAAAATTTCCAAAAAATATTGCCTTTGACAGAGAATCAATTTCTGGTTCGCGATAATTCCAGTATGATGGGTTGTTAAATCCAGGCATGTTAGAGTACCAAGGAGAATACATCTGGGCCGTGATTACAGAATCATATCTTACAAAACCACTCATTGTCCACCCTTCTGTGTAAATGTTCCATTTCATATCAGAGGGATTAGAACCATAAACAGTAGAGAAAGCCTTTGTAAGATCACCATAATCTTTTTTCACTGTAAACCCAACATCGTGTAGTTGGGAGGCAAGAATTTCGCCAATAGATTTTCTCAAAGGATCGTCGTTTCGTATAAAGATTGTAACAGATATCGGTTTAGAGTCATAGTACCAAATTCCTCCGGTCTTTTTTGCACCTGCCTTTTCAAGTGCATCTGATATGATTTGATTTGCAAGTGCAGGATTGTGTTTGAAATTAAATGATTGTAGTTCTCCCAGTATTGAGAGATAGTCTGGGTCATATGGTTTGTATGCAGATATCATTTGAACACCATAACCATTGAGCACTTCATCGACGATAAGATCCCTATCAATTAGATAATTTAGTGCAAATCTTACTTGTTGAATCGAAAATGGATTGAATTGATCAGAGACTGCAGGATTTATCAAGAGACTATAGCTTGTTCCAGCAGACTGGAATATCTTCAAATTTTGCCTTGATTGATCATCTAGCCTATCCAGAGGTATTGCAGAATAATAAACATCCAAGTGTCCATTTTCTACTTCTTGTACGGCAGTGTTATCGTCAGAGTACTGGATAAATTCTACTTTGTTAAAATTTGTACCTTTTTCACCAAATGCAATTGCAGGACCAAAAACAAAAAGTGCCAAAATAAATACTAGTAAAAATTTCATGATATGTTTTTCAATGAACTGTATTTAACCGTGGTCCAACAAGTAAATTATTAGAATATAAAAAACTTGTTCAAGAATTTCTACGGCTTGGTATCATGCAGTAATACAAATAGTATTTTATAAAAGAAATGTAATTGGTTCATAATGAATCTTCAAACGCTAGTAAAAGGAATTCAAGGAATAATCCCTGGAGGACTTTCAGTCAAGGACTTCAGCATGGCAACTCAGACTAGCGAAGATGTAGCAAGAGAGATACTAGACAATTTCATGCAAAATGGCATAGGGAGATACGAGGGGGAGCAAGTATATTTTGAAGAGAGTGACAAGCTAAAGACAAGCATTCTTGCAATCAGCATGGGTGCTGCAATCGACGAGGTCTCTCGCTTGTTAAAGTGGCAAGACTTTGAGTCACTAGCGGCTGAAATACTTGAGAAAAGAGATTTTGATACTACAAAAAATGTCATTTTGACAAAACCAAGAATGCAGATAGATGTAGTAGGCATCAAATCAGATGTTGCTATACTTGTTGACTGTAAACACTGGAAAAATATGACACAGTCAGCACTTCAGAACTCTGTAACAAAACAGATTGAGAGGACCAAACAATATCTTGCTAAAGAAGACGTCAGAGCAGCAATTCCTGCAATTGTAACTCTTTACCAACATGACTTGCAATTCATTGACAGAGTACCAATAATTCCAATCCATCAGCTAGATTCCTTTTGTGATGAGTTTTACGGAAATTTAGAAAAACTTCAAAGTTAGAGCAACGTATAGATAAAAAATCCCGTAGTTATCAAAAGAAATGCCTGTGTAATTCGCATCGCATTGTCAAGGGATTTTGAATAAAGCTCAAGTTGGTTACCTCCCATGACTTGGACTTGAGTCTCGCTTTCCAAGAGGTCGTATGATGTAGGAGATGCAGTCTGCTCTGCTTTTTTGGCAAGATCTAAAAACCAGGATACGACATCAGGTGCTTTTGATAGACTTCCAAATTCAAAATAACCGTGTTTATTTCTAGGTGTTCTTGCTTTATAGTGAGTATCAGATGTACATATTTCTAGAAAATTATACCCGTTATTTAAGAAACTATTTGCGATTTCTTCACGTAGTCCATTTAACATGTTATTTGCATCAGCCCACGCAAGAAAGAATTTCTCGTCACCTATCTTAAAACACATTATTGCAACCTTGCCAGGTCCAAGATCATCTGCCTCGAAATTTAGATGCTCAGAGTTTGCATAACCTACTTCTAAGGGTAAAGTCTCTTTTGTAATCAAAGTATCAAGTGTGGATTTTGCTGCGTTTAGAAGATCATCTGCATCAAGTTTTTCAATTTCTTTTCCCATTGCATTATGACTGTCAATAATTAACACTTTTTCAAATCCTCGGTTTTTACCATATTGCTCAAGCTCTGATTTTATGTAAAATGGAATATCTTCCATGCCATGAGGAGATAATGAAAGAATCAAGACTGCAGTTTTGTCAAATAATAATCCAGTAGTTCGTGCCTTATTGACTTGAATTGTGACAGGCTTTGTGCTCTTTGAGCCTTCTTGGACTTTAAGATTTTCCTGAAGGCTTGTGATATAATGATCAACTTGAGATTTAGAAGGTAGGTTAAGTGAATGGTCAGATATGCTATGCATAACCATTGCAGAAGAATTGAGATTTTTATAGATAAGATATGGAATATTGCTTCCACCTATTGGATGAAAAGGTCCTGGATGAAGGTCTGGAATTACCAGTCTACAGTCTCCATCTTTTTTCTTGAATAGAATCTGAAATGTGGAGACCTTTGACGGTTCAGAACGTTTCTCCATCAATATTTCCATTGGCTTAGGATCATCATTTGTCCATGCTGCAAGATATGCTTGCAAGAATGCATGGGTGCTAGATAGTTTTCCACTGCCTGCTATTCTATCACTTAACAAAGTCCACAGACTTCCAAGAACACAGAAAATTATGCCATATGTAACAGATTTAGGATCAGACAACATTGGAATCCATTGATTAGTTGGAACAAACGCAAGAAACATTGCAAGAGGCTGGATTAATGAAATTGCCCAGGCAGTCTTTAGTTTTGCACCAAGTACTGATGTAAATATTGCAATTCTAAAACTTGTAAATAGAAACATTCCTTCAATTACATAAA
>JARLFW010000106.1 GCA_031296345.1 Nitrosotalea sp.
AACTCATAAATATTTCAAAAGCCATAAGCCCTGTACGAAATTCATCAAAATACAAAGAATGTATGTTATAATCACTTCCTTCTAAAGTCATAACAACAGCAATGATTACTAGAATTCCAAGATAAGAAATAATCAATTTTCTTTTGCTAGTTTTGATATTTGCTCTATGGATGAAAAAAAATGTCATTGGAAGATAAATTGCAACCAAAGGTTTTGATAAAAGCGATAGTACGTAAGATATAGGTGACAAGTACCACTTTTTGTATATTGCATATAATGAAATAAGATAAAACAATGTCCACAGGTTATCATATGTTACAGATACACTATATCTTAAGAAAAGACTGCTTTGAAGCAGTACAACAACACTAACAATTCCTGCAAATCTCTTTTTTGTAATTATAGTTGTAGTAAGATATGTTACAATCAACAGCGATATAGTTTCTAAAAATGCAATTACTCTAATATTTCCAAAAATATGAAGAGAAATATAATGTAGGTTAAGTCTAAATTCAGTAATGTCATCATGTATGGAAGAAAAGATATTCCAAGATTGTACAAGTTGGGTAACTCTTTGATAATCACTAAATGATGCCTCTTCAGGATTTTGTAAATTGCCTATCTTGAATATGATAAAAATCGCTATCAACCCAGACAGAATTAATAAAGAAACTTTTTGTGAGACCTCAAATTTGAAAATAAATTGAATCGGTTTTTCTAATAACGCAGGTAATTTTTTTTTATAATAAAGAATTCCCAGTACTAGTAAAATTGCATATGTAATGAAAATAGAATAAGCCCATTGACCTAGATTATAACTTGTTTTAGAGTTTATAGCAGTATTAGTAACTAATCCTACTTTGTTATTAATTTCCGAATCTAATGCATTTACAGATTTGATTGAGATTACAAAAAAAGTCAAGATAATAAGAAAAAATACTAGAAATGTGTGTCTTTTCATAATCAACTACAAAACATTATTACTTTAAAAACTTGGTATCTTTTTCCCAATTGATTCATTGATACTGATTTTGTTATGATTAAAATAGAAAAAGAGACGCATTCGCCAATCTCCCCATCCGAGCTTCCCTACTCGATTGTTGATTGTGACGATACGCCGGAGGGTGATGGAACTGATGGGAATCTGTCGCCAATTTGTTGTTCTGCAACTGCTGATGCTTCTTGCAATATCCTCTCTGTTTCTTCGTTTGAGGCATCGGTATCGACGTTAAAGTCTCCACCTGCTAGTGAGTCCATCATCAAACCGTTGAGAGTTTGTGTCATTGCATTAAGTTCAGAATCTGCTTCTGGCATGAACCTTCCAAGTGATGATTTGAGTCCTTTCATTGTGGACATTGCAGGGGCGATTGCTACCATTGCATCACCGAGGTCATGTATTGTTGTTAGACGCAATTGTACTTGCTCTAATGCCATTCTAGCATTTCCTAACATCTTTGACACTTTTCTAATCTCAGCTAGTTCGTTTGATAGAACTCTACTTGTTGCTGCATCGTGATGTTGCATTGCGGCTACGATTCTCTTGAACAACTGAGCATCTCTTTCTCTCAACTTGCTCAACATAGAATCCATCTTCGATATTTGACCCTGTAATTTGTTCACAGCTTGCTCAATCCTAGGTTTTAGAGCGCCCTGTGGTTTTACAGTTTCACGTAATTTTTCTGATATACCTACTGACTCTGGTCGAGTCCAGGTCTTATCGAAGCCGGTCATGCGGGTAGGTCCAAAAGTTACTTCTTAATGGAAGGTGTATACATTCCTCAACACTAGACTAAATTTAGCTCACAAAATGTAAATCAGACTTTATTATTTTGACATCATGCCAAAGATAGCAGTCTTTGATTCAGGCCTAGGTTCTCTATCAGTGATAAAATCCATACAAAAAAAGATCAATGCCGAAGTAATCTACTTTGCAGATCAGGATAACTATCCATATGGTACAAAGAGTGTTCGTCAGTTAGATAAGATAATAAAATCTACTATATCAAAATTACAAGAAAAGTTTGAGCCTGATATCATAGTAGTTGGCTCAAACACTCCATCATTGTTACTTGATATTGAAAAAATGAATAAAATCATTGGTGTATTTCCTCCATTAAAGGAAGCTGTTTCTAAAACAAAGACTGGACTAATTGGAATACTTGCAACAAGATCAGTTGTAAAAAGTAAATCTCTTGATAAATATATCAAAAAAAATGTTTCATACAAAATTCAAGTTACAAAAATTAATGCAACACCACTTGTTGATCTTGTAGAGTCTGGAAAATTTTTATCAAAAAAACAAGTATTAATCAACATAATTAAAAAAACTATTACTCCATATATAGAAAAAAATATAGATGTATTTACATTATCAAGTACACATCTTCCATTTCTTTTACCAATTTTAAAAGAATTATTTCCTAATGTTTTGTTTTTAGATCCTGCAGATTTAGTAACACAACGTGTTTTAAAAATATTAAATCATAAAAAATCAAAAAATGTTTTTAAAATTTATGCATCTGGCAATACAGAAAACTTTCATAAGAAATTGATGAAGATTGGAATTAAAAATAAAGTTAACTCACTTTGATTTTACTTGCGCTTTTCTATAACCATGAGTGAATGTTTTGTCATATAATTTTGAATACTCATATGATTTTGGATTTACAACATCTCCGATTATAATAATAGCAGTTCTTGTTATTTTTTCATCTCGAATTTTTTTTGCAATATCCTGTAGAGTTCCGGTGATTTTCTTTTCATCTTTCCAGCTTGCACGGTAAACTACTCCAACAGGTGTTGATTTTGGATAACCTCCCTTGATTGCCTCTTTTACTATATTTGGTATCAGATGAATACTGAGATAAAAAATCAAAGTGGCTTTGTGCTTTGCAAGTTCAGAGATTTGTTCTCGCTTTGGGACTTTTGTTCTTGACTCAGCTCTTGTTACAATAATTGTTTGAGTTACACCAGGAAGTGTGAGTTCACATCCAAGTGCTGCAGCTGAGGCCAAAAATGAGGTTATTCCAGGAACTATTTCATAGTCTATTCCTTCTTTTTTGAGATTATCTGTCTGCTCTCTTATTGCCCCGTAAATGCTTGGATCTCCATCATGTAATCTGACAACAAGTTTTCCCTTTAGTGCATTATCTTTTAGAATTTTAAAAATATCTTCTCGTACTAGTTTTGCAGCATCATGTAGTTGCGCTTTCTTACACAGTTTGATAATTTCTGGTGGAATAAGAGAGCCAGAATAAACTATAACATCTGCTTTTTGAATTAGTTTCTGGGCTTTGACTGTAATTAATTCTGGATCGCCAGGTCCACAGCCTACAAAGAATACTTTATGCACGCTTGACCACCATTATGGAAAAATATTTAGTTGTAAAAGAATCTTGGGTAACTTCTCCCAATGTTAGTTTTCTTACAATTTCTTGATCTGTTCCCACATCTTGAGCTATTGCAAAAAGTGATGTATCCGGAAAACCAGCTTCTCTAAGCAATGCAATCACTTGATCAAAGTATCTTCCATCTTTTAGAAATATCATAGTATCACAATTTTTTGCAGTCTCCTTTACTCTTCCAAGATCATAGCATGCTGGAATGACTGCCATAGTTTCGTCACCTTCTGCAATACTGATACCAACTTTTGATGCAAATGCAAAC
>JARLFW010000107.1 GCA_031296345.1 Nitrosotalea sp.
CCTTCATACAAAATATTTATTCATGATTCGCTCAAGGAAGATACTAGAGATAACAGGAGAATGGTAACTGTTGTATTGGTTCATCAATTACTACATGCCATTCACCCATCACGAATGCATGATTTTACAAATGTACAAAAAGGTATCAATAAACTAGAGCATGAACTTGCAAATAGGGCAAGTTATCATGATGCTCTTTTAAATCTGGAAAGTCTGATTCAGAGTGGGAAAATGCATCTTTGTAATTTGTAAAATAGTTTTTCAATATTTTTTTCTTAATTCATTGTATTCTTCTTGAGGTGTTTTTTTATTATGTTTAGTTCCAGGTTTGTTTCTGGGCCTTGATCTTACCATGCAATTACAACATTTACAATACAAATCTACAGTTTCATCGGTTGCAGGCCTGCCTTCTCTGTCATGGCATGCCTCTCTTGACATGAATACTCCGCATATCTGACAACGTACTTGACCTGATGAATATCTACTAGTTCCATCCCTTGGCTTTCTAACTTTGTATTCCTTACATGCTCCTTTGCAAGTGCCTTTGTCTTTATGCATGATTGATTCCCATTGTAGAAGAATAAATTTCCATGCATTATTGTCTTCCTCAAAAGTAATAGTATTGTTATTTTATGCTAGGGACAGACTTTTTCCTATGTCTGACTCTTGTTTATTCGAATGAAATTCCACAATCTGAACATACTAGTGCAGATTCTGACATGTGTATAGTTTCACAGTTTGAACATATGATCATTTTGTATTATAGTGTATTTTACCTTCGATTATCCTCTATGTCTAAAGAATTTCATTAAAGGTTAAAATTAATTTCGGAAATCTAGAGAAAATGCAATCCTATAACTACAATTCTATGGATGTTACATTTATGCTGCTCTGGCTAGCGAATTCATATTGTCTCTATATGGGTAATGGGGATTAGCATTGAAATGACCTATATCGAAATGAACACACTGGATACCGTCAATTCTATACGTGGTAGGCAAATATTTTCTACGGGTTTGTTCATCTCAAATAAGCTACTGGTTTATTGATGCATTAACAGTTGATTATGCATGAATAGTGCGCATTCCTTTTATTTTCATACTAGATATGATGATAGGTATATGATATGATACGAAAATTTAGCACAAAAAATCCAGCCAAGACTAGAATTCTTATACTTGGAGGTGGCTTTGCGGGAAGTAATGTACTACGAGAGGCACAAAAACAATTCAAGGGGAGTGATATAGAAATCACTTTGGTCAGTCAGGATAACTTTTTCCTTTTCACACCCATGCTTCCTGAAATCTCATCAGGAATGCTTCATGCAAGTGATATAACCACACCCATCAGAACTTTTTGCAAGGCTGCAAACTTTTGTCATGCCAAGATTCTATCAATTGACGTAGAAAACAAAAGTGTCTCTGTAATCAGAATATTTGATCAAAAAGAATCAGTGTTAGAATATGATTATCTTGTTCTTGCTCTTGGCAGTAAGGATAACTTCTTTGGAAATAATAATATCGAAGAATTTGCATTTACTATCAAGACGTTGGAGGATGCAATAGCTATTAGAAATCATGTCATTAGCGTACTGGAATGTGCTGATCAGGAAAGAGATCAAATTCTCCAAGAACAACTTCTTAGATTTGTCGTAGTGGGTGGAGGATTTGCAGGAGTAGAGATTGCCACAGAGATAAACCATTTCCTACGAGATGCAACAAAAAAATATTACAAAAATATTGATCCTGAGAAAATCCGTGTCATTATTGTATCTGCAAGAGATGGAATACTTCCGGAGGTAGGAGATGAACTTGGTAAATTTGCACTTGATTATGTTAGAAAATCAGGAATTGAAGTAATTACAAATACTAAAGCAGTAGATGCCGGAGAAGATCACGTGCTTTTAAGTGATAATACTATAGTCCCATGTGCTACTTTGATCTGGGCTGGTGGAGTTACAGTAGACCCACTGATAGCTGCACTCAAGTGTGAACATGGTCAGTCAGGTCGGTTAGTAGTTGACTCGTATCTGAGACTGAAAGACTATCCTAGTATCTTTGCGCTAGGTGATTGTGCTAATTTGGTTGATAGCAAAAACAATATTGTATATCCTACAACTGCTCAAATAGCAATAAAGCAAGCCGAATTGGTATCAGAAAACTTGGTTGCAGAAATTACTGGCAATGAAAGTTCATTGAAGCAGTTTGATTATCATAACAAGGGAGTGATGGCCACAATAGGCAAGCGAACCGGTGTTGCTCTACTAAATGGAAAAAAAATCCGTGGATTTCCAGCATGGTTTTTGTGGAGATCATTTTATTGGGCACACTTGCCAACTCGTGAAAAGAAAATTAAAGTTGGATTTGATTGGTTACTTAGCTTGATCTTTCCTGCTGATATAATGACGGTAGGATTCATCAAGAAAAAGACTCTGAGTAGATTGGAGACTCCGATTTATTCTGCAATAGAACGAAGTATAGACCAAACTCCAAGCGTATCGTCTTATCTGTAGAATTAAATCAATTTTTTATAGCATATATTGCATGGATTTGATTCTTAAAAATAAAAAATGAAGACATTACTAGTAAAATATACTTTTTATCTAAACCACGGAAAGTTTTCTTTGTCTGATTCTTTTGGAAACTCGTCAATTATTGCCTGAGATACTTCTGTATGGTTGTATGTAATGTGCCGTAAAAATTTCTTTGATCCCTCGTCTGTCTGTAGATGAATATTTTCATTTAATTCTCTGATTATGTCCTTACATTCTTTACATGGATTGAATTCTATGTAAAATTTCAAATTGTAATATTCTCCTAAATAAGTATGGAATTTCTTATATTAGTTGACTGCGGATTATGTAACTTAGTCACACCCAAAATTTGTTTCCAAGTTGGAAAATTTAAGAAACGATATTATTTATTCTCATCAAGTTATGAGATGGTATGACATTCAAAGTTCTGGGAGTGGGTTCAAGTCTTCGTGAAAGTGCTTCAAGTACAACTGCCTTGTCAGTTGCATTGGATTTTGCAAAAAAACAAGGTGCAGAAATACGGTTACTTGATCTAAAACAAACTAAATTGCCACTGTATGATCCAACAACAAATAATTCCATTTCTGAAGTAAAAAAAGTCCAAGATGACGTAAACTGGTCTGACGCATTGATTCTTTCTACTCCTGATTATCACGGTTCCATGTCCGGGGCCATGAAAAACTTTCTTGATTACTTTTGGGCGGAATTTGCAGGAAAAACATTTGGATATATCTGTGCGTCTCATGAAAAAGGTCTCACAGCAATGGACCAGATGAGAACTGCAGTAAGACAGTGCTATGGGTGGAGTATCCCATATGGGGTGTCTGTGAGTGACAGTGATGATTTCATTAATGGAAAAATTACGTCAAAACTAGAATCACGATTAGATATGCTTGCAAGGGACCTAGTTGTTTATGGTATACTCATACGACAACAATTTGTAACTGATTTAAACGGTGATTCTACTAACACATTTACATCAAGATATAGAAAATAGTCTGAAAATCCTTACTTAGATTCTTATTTGTTACTTGTTAGGTTGTATATCATGAGACTTTTTGGAAAAAAGTTTGAATGTGATCAATGCAAAATGAAATTTTCAAAAGATGAGGAACTAATAGATCATGCACGAAATGTACATCATCATCATGTGACAAAATGTGCTGATTGTGGAAAAGAGTTTATCCATGAAGATGACAGACTTCACCATTCACGAAAAGAACACGAGAAAAAAATGGAACGTCGTCGTCAGAAAAATTAGAATTAAAACACAATCTTTTCTTTATTGTAAATGGTCGTAGATATTATTATTTGACAATTAATACTGGACATTTTGAATGTTGAGATACTCCGCTTGCCACACTTCCAAGCAGTAATTTCTTAAAACCACCCAATCCACGAGAACCAATTATTATTAAATCTATATCATGTGACTCTGCATACGATATCAAAGATTCTGTAATCGATATGACATCTAATACATCTGTCTTGAATGGTATGTTTGATTCTCTTAGCCTAGGTTCTAGTTTTGATATTGAATTAATTGCATCTTCTCTCAATAATTTTGTAGTCTCTACATATGCTGTTCCAAAATAAGGATCTGTTGGAACCTGGAGAGACACACATGACACTATACTTATGGCCGAATTGTATTTTTTTGCAAGGTCAATCGCATATTCAAAAGCACGATTAGCTGCCTCTGATTTGTCATATGGGACCATTATGTGCTTTATCATGTGATTGTTTGAAGGTTCACTCATTTAAACGATTTTTAGATTTTACTTTGACACGTTATTTTACAACAAGTACTGGAACTTTGGATTTGTGAACTATGCTATTTGCTACACTGCCAAGAAACGCTTCTTTTGTACGACTCATTCCGCGTGAGCCTATAACAATTAGATCAAATTTTTTGTATGCTGCAAATTCTGTTATCTCCCATGATTGGTTTCCATAGATTATTTTTTCATTAAATACGATGCCATTTTGCGCACATTGTGTTTTTGCCTCTGCCAAGAATTTTTTTGCTTCATTTTGAGATTGATTTTTTAATGATGTTAGTAATTTTCCCAAATTAATTGTATAGATGGGAATGATACACAAACCTGTGATTGTACTATGGCATTGCCTTGCCAAGTAAATTGCCTCCTTGAGGGCCTTGAATGATTTGTCAGAACCGTCCATCGGAACTAGAATTTTACTGATTTTTTGTTTCAACTACTTGTACTCCTAGTATTCAAAATGATGATAAATCGAAAGATCATCTGCTGGTAATTAAATTATATTTTCATATAAATGCAATTTTGGATTCCAAAATTGAGAATCATCTATGATATTTCAATTAAATATGGATCCTCATGCCTATCTTAAGCTTTATTAGAAATACCTCTAAAATGAACCTGTGCTCTTTGGAGTTTTTGCTGTACATAGTCCGGAATTATGCCCATTGAACAATAAAAATAGTAGAAAAATATTCTTGGAAATCCAAGGTAAACTAAAAGCAAATAAAAAAAAATTTCATATCCAAAAAATATTGGGCTTTTATATGTCAGTTCTTGAGCATGAATGGACAATAATTATGGATGCATCAAGTGCGCATGATATAGAGCAATTATGCATAACTGTGGGAATATCTGCAATAAGTACTGTAAAAATTGTTCCAATGAATGATTTCAAGAAGGCTGTAATTAGATTGAAAACCACGTGACCTAAAAAATTATATTGATTATATTCTGTTCAATTATTTAGAATTAATTATAATATTTGATATCTTTGTTGCAAAAGCAATGGGACTTATCATTTTTGTACTTGTAATAATTACAACCTGTTTATTGTATGGAAAACTAAACATCATGAAATTATCTTTATCGGAATGATGATACCTAATGGGTCCGTATAGTTCATCAAACTTTGCTCCCATAGATATGTCAAACATGCATTCCATGTAATGAATATCATTCCATCTCTCTAAACTTGGTTGCATAAATTTTGGATGAGATATGTTGTGAAGCACTAATCCTTTTTTGTCTAATACTGCAACAGAACGTACATTTCTATCTGCACTTAATATGGACTTGCAAAACTTATCTAATTCTATAGTCTTTGTTATGCTCATATTACATTATTCTTAATAAGATAATAAATACTAATGATAGATTTAAAATATTTTATTTCTAGTACTAATTTTTAAAAAATTTTATGTTGTAATTGTAGAATAATTTGAACGTAAATTGGGAATCTCAACCATGAAACTTTTCTCTCATGGTTTGAGAAATTGTTGTATATAACAAAATCTAAGAATCTTAGAAAAAGGATAAGACCTTTTACAGGTCAGATTTTTTTATTTCTTCTTTGCTTTTGCTTTTGCTTTTGGTTTTGCTTTGGCTTTTGCCATAAATATTGACGCTCACTATCCGTATTAAGCATAATGAAATGAGTCAATGATCGAAAAAGAGTCAAAATTTTGACATCAAAAACAAATTTCGAGCATTTTTATTGAGTATCATATATTCCACGATCAGAAGGAGGTGCGACGATGAGTTACAACGATAGAGGAAGTTCCTATGGCGGACGATCAAACGGCGGATACGGCGGCGGTGGCGGCGGTCGAAGATTTGGCGGCGGCGGCGGCGGTAGAAGTTTTGATAACGGCCCAAAACCAGTAGAGACCGGAAAAGAATACGACGTTTCTATTACTGAAATCAGTAGAAAAGGCGACGGTATTGCAAGAGTAGAAGGCTTTGTGATATTTGTAAAAGACGGCAAAGCTGGCCAGAATGCAAAGGTAAGAATTACCCAAGTAGGCCAAAGATTTGCTTCTGCTGAACTAGTAGAAGGTTCTCAATAAAATAAGGTGTTCAGATAATGTCTGATTCCTCATTTTTCTCAATTTTTATCTAATATTTTCATTTAAGACTATTTTTGATCTTAGTCTATCCAGTATGAATTGTTTTTTGTTTGTTCAAAGTATCCTGACTGTTTCTTATATTGTGATTCTAGAAATTGGTATGTTGGGGAAATGGCAAGAGAATCTTTAGCTGAATCGAATTTGGAACCAGTTGAACAAGAACGAGTAACAACACTACGTGCTTTAGATGTGTCTATAATTAATCATGATCTAAAATCTGCACTCTCTCCAATTAAAATATGTGTAGAAATGCTAGAGTCTAAAATTCCAGGTCCGTTGAATGAAAAACAGGAAAGAATGATTTCATCCATTCATAGGTGTACTGATAAATTGGAAGAATTGGTAAAAGATATTGCATATGTACATAAACTTGAATTAAAATCATTAAAGTTATCAAAAGATAAAGTGGATATTCAAAATCTTATGGACGATTGCATGAATCTATTAAAACCGATTATTTCTGAACAACAAATTGAATTAAAAATGATAGTAGGCACAGATGAGCAAATTCTTATTGATGAAAACATGATTAAACAGGTTATAGTAAATCTTGTAAAAAACTCAGTAGATTTTGTTCCTAAAATTGACGGTAAAATTTCAATAAAGGTTGAAAAAGATGGAATTTCAAATTTGTTGTTTGTTGTTGAAGATAATGGCGAGGGCATACGCTCTGAGGATTTGAACAAAATATTTGACAAGTTTTACAAGGGTAATTCTAGACAATATAGAAAATATGGAGGTTCAGGCCTTGGATTGACTATCTGTAAGGGTATTGTTGAAGAACATGGTGGTAGAATATGGGTTGACTCTAATCAGAAAAACGGATCAACTTTTAAATTCATGATTCCATTAATGTAGCCCTGACTTTGAGATCTTTTTTTATTCATCTGTTAACTACTTTTGGAAATGGCATTTCTGATTTCACCTGATTTTTCAAATATTGTTTTTCCTATCTCATCAACTTCCATACCATTTGGTTTTTTCCCAGAATGGACTACAAAATAATAGGTTTCAAACTTGCCAATTATTGCACCATGTGTATATCCGTATACGTATTCTGGCTCATTTTTTATTTGAAATGCATCTTGAAATTGAGGTAGCCGAAGATTTCTTACAAGTCCTGGAATCTTGGATATTTCCTCTTCTATCATAGTATCAAGCATTTTTTTATCTTTTTTTTCTAATGCCACGATTGTGAAATAATATCGTCTAATAAAAATATGATACCTTGTAAATAATTCAGTCTATCTTGTCTTTCTTCTCGTGGTAGGACATTACTTCTCTAATTTCTTTTGCACGCACTTCGACCATTTTTCTAATTTCTTTGCTTTCGCCTATATCTGGTATCTTTCCATATTTTCCTACGATTATTCCTGCAATGTATCCTTCCATCTGGCCAACCAAATAGCCGTATATGAAATCTGAACCACTTTTGAATTTCCAAACTTTCTGTGAACGCGATTCTCCTTTCTTTAGAAGCGTCACATTAGGACACCAATTTTTAATGGCATTATCTATCTCTTTTCGAATGTATGGACCTAATACCATTGAATCTCTTTTCTGATCCAACTCTAAAAGGTTATTGAATTTTTTTAGACGTATACTTTTTACAAACATTATTGAAGAATAATGGGTCTTTGCCCATATGCTGAAATCATATCATTGATTCCGTTAATCAAACTAACAATGCCTGGAACTTGGGATTTATTTTTGATTAAATCTGATTTTATTACATTCAAATAAAATGTCATCTTTTTTACTTCTTTTGATTTCTTTGTCTTTGAAAATGTTGATTTTTTCAAATCTCTAAGACTTGCCGATATGTCACAGAGTTTGATTAGTTTTCCTTCAAAGGATGCGGCTTTTAGTTGTTTTACATATTGTTCTTCTTGCTTGGCTCTTGGCAAACTCTTGTCTCTTGATACTGACAAGACAAGAACTGCCACTTTGGAGCCAAATCTTTGATCTATCTCATCAAAACTTGTTTCCGTATAATCGATGATATCATGTAACCATGAAGCTGAAATTACATCTTCGTCTGATATTCCAAGATTTTTGAGCCTGTCTGTTACTACAGCTAAATGTTCATAATGTGGTGTTATTCCATCCTTTCCAGTCATTCCAGAATGTCTTTCTTTTGCAAAGTTTTCAGCGGTATGTGTCTTGGACAACCATTGTAATGTATTTTGAAAACGACTTAATCTTTCTCATTTGACAATATTATTTGAGTTCAAAAAAATTTTTTTTAAGCGTTTTTCAGCCTAAAATCTTCGTGCTGGACGATGTTTTGGTAAACATTCTTTGCAATAAACTGGTCTTCCTTCTGCTGGTTTGAAGGGAACCTGTGTTTCTTTTTTACAGTCTGCGCATGTGGCAGGAAACATTTGTCTGTCTTCTGTTGACATGGCTTTCGTTGCTAAATGCTACATAATAACTATTCACTCAGGATTTTTAGACCTTTATCACATGTTTGCATATATACTCAGCATTCATGCGTCGCCAATACTCTAATGTTCTTCATGATTGCACTAGTTTAGAACTGTATTTCTTCATAAATTAATTGTCTAGAAACTAATGATTTTGACTTGGATTTTTTATTCTAGAAATAAAGATTATTGAAAACATTGCAATTATCAATATGATTAGAGTGAAAGGAAATTCAGGAACTGGATTTGTTTGGCTTACTAGAAATGTATTTACTGAGTCTTCAAACAATTGAGAATTTTTATCAATAGTATTGGAATTACTTGTCAGATCTATTGTGTACTGATTTCCGTTATTAAGAAAATAAATTATGTTTTCACTCAATGATGTGGAATTATCTGCGGTATACTGTGTGGCCGAACTGACTGCAACACGAGTACCGTCATCATACCTGTCAACTATTCCGTTGTATACGATGGTCTTGGAATCTATGCTTGGAACTGTCATTTCTTGAGCTATTGTGGCAAGAACGTCATTGTCAGAATGTGCTTTTATGGCATCTATTACATTCTGACCTATGGTTCTATGATAAATTGCAAATGTGGCCAGCTGACTTTTGTCATTATTTGAAAATATTGCTATTGCATGGTTTGATACGCTTGATGGCAAGTTGTTCAATTCGACCCAGTTAAGAGGAGGTTGTATTGAAAAACTATAGTTTGCATTTTTGTAAGTGTTAGAATCTGCATATCTCTGTGCATCTGAAAATATAGAAGTGTTATGATTTATGGCATATGCTGAACTGGTTGAAAGTGAAATTAACACAATTGTAACTACCCCTATTAGGAAAAATTTATCCACGATGTTCTTAATTATGCCTATATTTATTGTTCAAGATTTTTCTTGTTATGTTATTATGAAAAGTGCTTTACAATGGGAAGGCACCCGTCTATTATTCTAAGTACCTCAGATCGAATTACTTTTTTATCTATTGATGCCCACACTGTGTTCTTACCTAATGCAAAAGAAATGGTCTGAACTTTCTCTCTCTCCTCCCACATGAATTGCACGTCCCCCAACTGTTTGTTAAATTGTGATGCCATACGTGTCTTGATTGCCAGATGGGAAAACTGATCTGATGTGTTTCTTATATTTAGTAGAGATTCATGTCCTAGTCTTCTGGCATATGCCACAACTTTGCCTTTACTATCTATTACACCTGCAAATCTGACATACTGACTAATTGCCCGAATCTCTTTTACTATTTCCTGAGCATCTTTTTTATTCAACAAAACAAGTTCTAGTTTTTTGCTATATAACCATTGATATGATAGATTGTGATAACTAACGCAAAAAATCTCTTTTCATACTCTTGGAAGCTTCTTGTTTTAATTGCATTGCGAAAAAATTATTTGGTTCATAATCAAGCACAGTATCAAAATATGATATTGCCTCATCATACTTGCCAAGATGTGATAGGGCCAGACCTTTATTTATCAAAATATTGACTTCTCTTGGTTGGGTTTCAAGGACTTTATCAAAACAATCTATTGCCTCCCGATATCTACCTGTGCTATCTAATGCATATCCTCTAAGTGATAGGGCGCCAGGATCATCTGGTATTAGTATGAGAGCTTGGTCAAAACACAAAATTGCATCTTCTTGCCTGTTCATGTTTGGACTTGAAAGACACAATCCTTTGTTGATAAATGCTCCAAAGTTATTCGGATCTATTTTCAGTGACTTGTTGTAATACTCTATTGCATCATCAAATCTTAGAAGCATCTGAAATGATATTGCTTTGTCATATAATAATTCAGAATTATTTGGTTCAAATTCCAACGCCTTATCAAAATACTTTATAGCTTCTTCTTGATTTCCATCTTTTTGTAATGCTAGTGATTTTTTATGTAAATTCTCGACATCACTTTTAGAATCTGTATCAGAAGATCTACTCAATACCACTATTAGGAGATTCTTGCTGATAAAGATTCAAATAAATAGATATTTTGTATAATTGAAAATTACGAATTGTTAAGATTGATAATAATCCTGACGGTTATGATGATCTAAAATAGTGTGAGCGCATTGAATTCAAACCGTAAGAAAACCATTAACCTATTTGCAATTGGAATAATATTGTTGATAGCAGTACCTGAGATCATTGGTCACACTCTTTTTGAAAAACCCCATCCTGAAAACTCTTCAGTGATTGCTGCAGTGAATCTTGCAAGTAAGATTGGAACCGGAAAACATTCTGGCCCATTATGTCAACTTACAATTCAAGAAGATCCATCGGGGTCCAAGATTGCAAGAGTGGCAGGTCTATATGGACAGTATGGGAATTTTACCTGCAAACCCCATTGATTGGAAATGATATGTATGCTTTCTAAGAGTGTGGGATGCCCCAGAGTTGTATGTTTTATACAACAAAACTAAATCTATGCCAATTATGGTTTGTAATGATTATCTCTATTTGACAATCTTACACTGTGTTGTTATGCTTCTGACTGATGCATAATATGTAATACACAATATTGCAATTGATACAAGTCTCAATGGTGTCTCATAATTTGTAAAAAAAGAAGTGGCAGTTCCTCCGATCACTCCAAATGTTGACACTGCCGCAAAACCCAACGGTCCACAACTGCATGCACCCGCACTCGCACCAATAATGGATCCAAATAATCCAGTTCCAGATTTTCTTACACCATTGCTTAATATGTGAACGCGATAAATCGATAAACTTGTGACAATTCCAGATAGCGCCGCAATTATTATGATTAATATAAAATCAAAAATTGTAGATGACGGAACATAAAAAACAAAGACTGGTGAGAAGAAAATGAATTCCGATACAGTGGAAAGCGCAATTAATAATGTGACAAATATTGAAATTGATAAAACAAGGTATTTTTTATGAGAATATACGCTTTGTATTACTTCTTTGTGCAATCTATTGTGAAATATGCTGGACAATTATTTAATGATATTTCTTAATTCCAATTTAACATCAAAAACTCTACGGGATTTTATCTATGTTACTTGAATTTGTAGTGACAGTGGAGGCGATAATGCATTTGGATTGGTGATGCTTTCCCAAACAAAGATTTGTGCAGTATATGTTCCAGCAGTAGTTGGTATCCATGATTGGCCTAGATTTAGGGTCTGTTTTGGCACCATGGAGCCTGTTATCCATGTTAAGGATACAGTTATTCCATTGCTGTCTTGTATTTGTACCAAATATGCAAATGGCTGTTCTCTATTTTCTTGATTCGTCACATCTGAAACAATCTGGAACTGTTGATTCACACTGACCTTGTCCAACGATTTTCCTGTAGAATCTAGAATTCTTGCATTATCTACAGGTGCCTGTTCAAGTGGTGGAAGAGGTGTACCTACAATTGTTGTTGTCGTAAGGCGCACTTGGTCAGACGGTGAATGTGGAAGTGGCAGAGTTGTATCTGTATATTCTGCAGTTACAGTGTCTCCAGATGTAACATGTAATCTGTTTCCAGATGATCTCAAATCTGTGGTAAAGTATACTGTTCCCTGAAAGATTCCAGTACTTGGACCAGTTTCGGTCATTGTCAACTTGATGCCACCTGAATCAGAATCCGACCAAACATTTGTGTCAAACTTGTTAATTGTATCTGGATTGAGACTCATATCAGGGTCGGTTATTTGCACTACTCCTTGACCGTTTACAGGATAGCTTGATTGGAGCCATTCCACCTTGCCAGTATTCCAATGAATGGGTGCCGAACCAGTGACAACTTGGTTACGATTGTATTCAAATGAGACTGTAATTCCATCATCTCCCTCACTTGGAAGAAATCCATCTGTTGGACCACATGTTGGGTTACACGTTGATTCGATCCCTGTAGGATTTGTTCCTTGACCATCTACTCCTGTTGAACCTTTCAGTGTTGGATCTCCGGTAAGCGTCACATATCCGGTAAATATTCCAGTATTGGAACCCGTTTCAACCAAGTGATATGGTATGCTATGACCATTTGTAGAGACGGTAATTTTATCATCTGTTGTAACTCCAATTTCATCAATTATGTTAGGATCAGAGTTGAAATCTGGAGCATAAATTGTAATATACACACGGTCAGTCCAGCTGAATACTTTTTTGTTAAAATGAATGGGTGATGAAGAATCACTTCCAGAAAGAGTGGATATTGTTTGACTTGGAGATGATATTGTTGAAAATATATTTTGAGGAATCATGATACAAATGACAATAATTGTAATTATGAGAATTTTTTTCAAATTATATCCTTAACTAATGTAAATGGGCTGTCATAAACATTAACCTGTACGTTACCTATGAATTAATTCGTTATGGTACATAGTTTTTATAATTTTACATACATACAATAAAGTTATTTTGAAATCACTGGTTGCATATACAACATATAGACAATTCTTAGATACGAAAATTTTCAAGTGATTTTATGCATGAAGAATTTGATACTCGATCTTCTCATGATTTAGCAACGGCACATGTTATGATAAAATGCAAGCCTGATTATCTTAAAGATGTCATAGAGCAACTCCGCTCAATTGAAGGTATCGTAGAGGTATTGGAAGTTAATGGTGAATATGACATACTAGCTAAAATTGAAGCAAGATCTTCAGAATCTCTAAAAAGGATAATCAAATGGAAGATACTCCATCATAATGAAAAAATCTCATCTGTTATCACTTTGCTTTGTATGAGAAAACCCCTTTGTATAATTGTAAAATAATTGTATTTTAATCTCCTTGGAGCTGGAAAATGCCAGAGTAAATTGTTGCAAGTTTCTTATTAGGCACTTTGAAGATTGCACATACTTGACAAAACTGTTCCTAGCTAGGGGCCCCATAATTGCATCAATTGGTTTGATTGTAGTAATGATAGGGGCTAATCTTTTTGACTGGTCATATCAATCCGTAGAGTCTATTCTTAGAACTAAATCTACCTTGATGGAAAATAAAGAAATTCTACCAAATCAATTTACTAATTTTACAATTCACTCGGCTCAACTCCAGGAACATAATGTCATAATAATGCATACATCTCCCTCTTCTGGCTCTGTGAAATTGGAGGGAATGGAACCCAATGGTATGATATTTGAAAAAGAAAGCAAAGATGGATTTTTGTATCATATCATACAGAGGAATGATCAGGGAGGATTATACGTAATTAAAATTTCTGATACTGGAAGTCAACCTGTCAAAATTAATGTGATTATGGGTGAAGACCCTTTCTTGGGTAAAAACTGTGACACGTCATATGGAATACGATGTAATGTAGTTCAAATGTCTATGGGCATGGTGGCAACTGGCATAATTGCATTCATTGTTGGAATATTACTTGGAATGTCTGACTTTAAGAAAGAAAAAAAGATTCAGAAAAAATAATCTTTTTGAAATTTATCTTCTAGAATATTTCCCCATCAATACAGCTTCTGCAACGATGTGTCCTGACATTGCACTTTGTAGTTCTTTTACACCTGATCCCTGTTTTAGATCTAGTTTTGTGTCTAACGCATAAATTTTAAAAAAATATCTATGAGTACCAGATGGAGGACATGGTCCTCCATACTCCGATGTTCCAAAACTAGTACGTCCTTGAGCAAAATCAAACTTTTCACCCCTTGTAAACTGCGTCTTGTTAGGGGGAATGTTCCAAACAACCCAATGTGTAAAAGTCCCCATCGGGGCATCTGGGTCATCCATTATGATTGATAGAGTCTTTGCATTTTTTGGCACATTTGTTATACTGAGAGGGGGAGAAAGATCTTGACCATCACAGGTAAACTCTGATGGAATGATACCTTCATTCTCAAAGGCTGAACTTGAAATATTCAATACTTGCTCTATGTTTGAATTGATTTTATCTATTGTGGTAAATCTCAACTTTGGTTTAAACTTGGAAATACATTGTGATAATGATCAATAGTCTTATCAAGGAATACGACAATACATCACCATGTCAAAAGAATCTCCACCTAAAGATTGGGACAAATTGTGGATTGAATATAATAAATCGCTCAAGGCATGGATGGATGCCTTTGAAACTCTTCAAACTGCAGCAAAAAATGTTCAATCAAAGTACAATGATGTCATGGCAAAAGCAGTAAAAGATTCTAGTGATAAAACATTGAATCAATTTACTGAGAATTGGCAAAAATCCATGAGTGAAGCGGGAATTAAAACATTCAAACAATTTGGTGATAACTGGCAAAAAGTATTCAGTCAATCTGGCATGGAACAAGTACAAACCTATGGAGATATGATGAGTAAATTTGCCGAAACTTGGCAAAAGATGTGGAACAAGTAAAAACATCTATTGCCGTTTTTTATTTTCAATTTCAAATCATTCCTGTGTTAACCTTTGTTGAATGTGATTCTAACCTCATGGGAAATTACTACAGATTTTGTGAAAAATGATGGCTTTCTAATTATTGAATTAAATCCTATATTTCTGAAAATAAGTTCAAATGATGAATTGCAATTTCAAGTGTAATAATTGTATTTCTGGAAACCACGAGCTATGTAAAGATCCTTTACAATGTCATGTAACTTATGGTGGAGTTGAGATCTCAAAAACCAGTTGCAATTGATTGGAACTTCTACAGCAAGGAAAACACTGATGGCTTTACCTGTGCCCCTCCAAGACTTACTCGTTCAAGGTGTCCGAGTCCTTTGGATCAGGAATCATTCCACTGAATCTAGTTACTCAGTGACCGTCATTTTTTATTTTTTTAATCTTGTTTTAAATTGATTTTCTACCATAATCTTGATATTTCCAGTATGATTTGTGGACTATGACTGGACAACCCTGCAAAATTTGTTATTATTTCGTATTCTAAATGTGGATCTCTCAAAGTCAACCACTCTGAGGCCAAAAACTGGGTAGCATTGTAATCAAATTCTTGACTGGAAAGAGCATATTTCATCTAAGAAAGCAAGGACCGAGAAAGGAATTTTTGTATCATGGATCAGCCCCAAAAAACTACTCAATATGACAATAAAGTCTCCTTGGGAAAGATCTGAAAAATCATTTTGTATGTTTTTTATCTGAAAAAGGATCATTTCAAGCTCAAAAAAACGATTTTTAGATAAAATCTCTTGCCAACTTTTTTAGCGATCCTAGCTAACAAATCATTTAAGAGAAAGGTTTTTAATATTCGGAAAATTAGAACACACAAGTTGAATTCAAAAGCAATTTTTGCAGTTTTAGCGATTACTATATTCTCACTAGCATTATCTTCAGTTTCTGCATATGGTGCATCCGGAGCAGTAACAACTGCAACTAATGTTGCTACCGTAAATGAACAAACTGTTGTCACACTATCAGGTGAACAATCATCTGATCCACACAATCAAAATATCTCATACAAGTGGCAACAAATGTCTGGCGAACCAGTAAGTTTCCCATCTGACTCTGATGTTGATATCACTTTCACAACTCCTGCTGTTGCAGTTGATCAAACAAAAGACCTTAGCTTTGCACTGACAGTAGTTAATCCTCAAGGACTTACTAGTATTACATCATTTACACTTCATGTCATACATCTTAATCATCCTCCGGTAGTAACAACTGACCATGAGCTAACCGTGTTGGAAGGAAACCCCATTACCCTTATGGCAACTGCTACTGATCCAGACGGGGATGCTATGACTTATGCTTGGACTCAGGATTCAGGATCAGCTGTCACTTTGTCAAATCCAACTGATCTAACTACCATGTTTACAGCACCATCAGTTGGTTCTGATAATAATGCCACTTTGCACTTTACAATTACTGCTAATGATGGTCACGGCGGTACTGGCTCTGACTCTGTACTTGTACATGTTATTAGCGCATCTGCTTACAAGATTGCTACATTAAGTTGTTCACCTATAATTAGATCACATGAAGGTGGATCTGCAGCACTAGTAGAAGCAGTAGACAATCCATCTAATGCTCCACTTACATACGAATGGACTCAAATCTCTGGTATCCCAATTCAGATATCCTCTACAACTGATTCTTCACCAACAGTAAGTCTTCCAACTGGCTCTGGTGGTAGTGTATTTGCTTTCCAGTTATCACTTAGTGAAAGCGGTACAATTGTAGGAAATTGTGAACAATATGTTTATGCTGCATATCCTGAACCAGGTGCACCACCAGTAGCTGATGCAGGCCCATACCAAGTAGTTAATGCAGGTGACCAAGTAACACTAGATGGTACAAAGAGTACAGGTGGATACTTGACATTCTCATGGACACAAGTTGCTGGAGATCCAGTGCAATTACTATCTGCAAATACTGCAAAGCCGATGTTCACTGCACCTGATGTTGCTCTTGGCCAAACCAAGGATCTAGTATTCACAAATATAGTAAAGAATACCTTTGGAAAAGATGGTGCTATAGTGCACATTACAGTGGTACATCCAGCACTACCACCAAATGCGGTAATCACTCTAAAGTAAATTAATAGAATTTCTTCTACAACTTAATTTCTATTTTATACTTGATTATAGTTTGTATTGAGACTTATCTGGTACAATTGAACCAAATTAATTTTGAGAGATTAGATGTGAGGCTGAAATGCTGTAATCCTCTCTCACTAATAGTTAATCGCTTTTATCTGGGCAAATTCTGAATCAAATGTTGTCAGAAGATCTAATAGGCGCAATCCAACAAATTCTAATTCTTGGAAAAGGTGATCAAGGAAGACTGGAATACCTTCTTGATCTTTTACAAAAAGGAAGACCACTTCCAGATTCTGATATGAAATATCTACAAATCATGATACCTCTCTATACTAGTCCACAAGATCCAGAATCTTATCAGAAAAATGTAGAATCTGCTATAATGAAATTACATGATGAAATAAGGGAACTTAATGAAAAAATGACTGGAGTTAAAAGAAAAGGATTTGAAAAATATGTTGGAAGAAAAACAATCTTATTTTTTATTACAGTCTTTGTAGGCTGGAATGCCTTGCAATCTTATGTTTTACCAATTCTATCTGATTTCATTCCAAATAGTGTTATTCAATATGCATTTCCACTGAACTTGGCAGCAAATTATCTTAATTATGGTCAAGTAGTTTGGATTGCATTTTTGATACTTTCTATATCCTGGCCATTTATCGGTCTTATACATCTGGTAAACTTCATCAGATCCAGAAAAATTCCAAATAGCTCTCAATAATGAGATTCTATCTATGATAATGCGGCACGATAGTAATCCCAGCGTTCTGGATCGAATTGTTTTACAAATTCAATCTGTTCTCTTCTCTTAATTCGACTTGATATTACATCGCGTAACGCAAAACTTGTAAGATATTTGAAACCTTTTGCTTGGGCTTGCATGTTAAACAACAGCCTCATTTCTCTTCCGCCGCTTTGTCCCCAATATCCCATCCTTATTGCAAGTGGTTCCATGAAAGCAGTATTGTTTAAGCCATAGTTTACATCATTGATTTCAGAACGTAATTTGTATGTCTCAAGAGGTCCACCCTTTGTGAAACCTATTACAGGACCGTTATCGCTTCCAAGTCTTAATGTATTGAGTATTGTATCTTTAGCCATAACTGATTCAGTAAATTCATTGTTTTTGAATTGGAGTGGTTTTGGTAATTGATGATAAATTTCAGATAATGTATTTACAAACTCTGGATCCTGACGTCTTGACATGGGTTCAATTACTGCAAAAAATTTTGCGTTATCATAAACAAGTGATCCTTCAATCTGAATTTCCTGTTCTCGCAATTTCATGAAAGACAAAACATTATCCGTAAAGTTTTTTCTCATATCTCTTGGAAGTGCACGTAACACCCTTTGATACATCTCAGCATCATTATTGAGAAGATCTTCAAAATATGCCACTGATCTTCTAACAATGTAGTATGGGTGCCAAGCCAATGCATGAGCATTTTTTTGTGCCATTTCTAACGCTTTTGGAAAATCACCAAGAGTATATCCTGCAATTCTGTCTGTAACTGAAAGAAACCATCCCATCTTCTTGTAATGTTCTTTCTTGTTTTCATCTTCTCTTGCAACTTGTATCTGATTAAGACAATCTTCGATTTTCTTCTCTGTGCTTTCCTTGATCTCTCCATTCCAGGGATAGGTGGTTCTGTGAATTAATGCTGCAATCAAATTTTTATCAATATTTGCATCTTTTAGTAATGAATTGAGTTTTTCATCTGTCATGACAAATTTGACGGCGTCTAACTCGTGTGGCTTGTCTACTTTTTTCTCAGGATCATAATCATGAAAGAGAGCTGCAACAAAAAGGTACGGAAAATCTTCTGGCTTTAGGATGCCGTGCATGCTTTCCCATTGAGCTGCAAGTAAAGTGACATAGGTCACTTCTAATTCATGAATGATATTGTGATAGCCATAATAATCTATACCCAGGCCCTTTGACTCGAAGAGATCTATTGTATAATCTAAAATCTTGGTGAAGCATTCTCTTTTAAAACCATTAGTAACCATGATCTTTTGAATTTCTTCCCGCAAAGCTACTGGGTCTTGACTTTGTAGCAACATGAATGTAATTGAATCTGGTAGTTTTAAGTTCTCGCTCGAATTTTCTACAATTATGCCTTTGAGGAGGTTCTCCTTTTTTGGTAAATTAATACCAAAACTACAACTGCTATTATGATAATTCCGATTGTACTAACATTGGTGTAATCTACAACCCAATTGGCCACAATGATCTTTGGTGAATCTACTAGTACTCCCACGGATTCTTGATTTTCACTTCCTATGACTTGACCTTGCCATCCTGTGAAGACATGTTTAACAAGAATGTCATCGGCGGGCATTACTGATACATATGCAATAGTTCCGGAATCATACCAGTCTGTTCCAAGAGCTCGTCCAAAATTTGAAATCACTTTGATATAGTACTGTGTAGTGTATTCTAGATCAATTTTGTGCGTACTTGACATGTGAATAGTGTGAGACTTGAAAGTACCTGATTCTTGTCTTGAAATAATATTAATATCTGGACTATCTAATGACCATCCGTTAAGCTGTTGTCTGGTATCTTCTTGATTTGATTGTAGTACATATGGTGCAATAATTTGTATGTCTGAATCTGAATCAAACCAGTTATCATTTGTGGGAGATGGAGGGGAGAAATTTATCTTGGTTGTCTCAGATGAAGTAATTTTGAATTGAGGTTTTGCCAGAAAAACTATGGAATGATTAGAATCTGTTGTAACATCTAATGTGAAATTACCATCTAATGCTCTTTGGATGGGAACAAATGGATTATTATCGATAGAATATCCTTGTAGGTTGAATCTAGTGAAATTATCATTTGCCCAAGAATGTTCTTGGGAAATTGTATATTTTTGGTTACTATTTACAAGAATTGTGTGAGTGCTTGATGTATCGTTGGCATAACTAACAGTGATCCTAATCTTTGATTGATTATCTTGATAATTTGTCATTTCATAACTTTCATGAAATGATGTAAAAGATAATATTCCTATGCTGAGCAGTGCCCATGAGAGAATCATTTTATGTCTTAACAAAAGCAACTTACCTGATATTTTGCCAAGATACCTCTATTTCCAATTTTCTAGTCTGTAGAATGCTAATTACTAGCAAAAGTCAAATACGACATTAAAAAAAGTAACACATGCATTGGACTTCGTATGTAATTATGATTGGTATGCTCTTTTCAATGGGAGCAGCGCCAGTGTTTGCACAAGAATCACAGCAATTTGCTGTTAAAGATGCACAAAGTGGTCAATCATACACTGTAAATTATGGCATAACTGGCGCAACAGTGGATGATGTATCCATTAGCCCACAGGATACTTCTCTTATAGTATCAATCAAGTCAGTTAACGACGGAAACTTGACCATGACTATGCCGAGATCTCTTATTGATGCAAAAACAAGCACCGGGGATGATCAATTCTTTGTTCTAGTAGATGGAGCAGACACTGATTTTACTGAAAGCAAAACCGATACTACTAGAACCATTACTGTGTCATTTCCTCAAGATACTAATCAAATAGAGGTTATTGGAACACAAGTAGTTCCAGAATTTGGTGGATTGTCATTTGTAGTTCTTATGGTTGCAATAATCTCAATAGTGGCAATCTCTGCAAAAACTAGATTAAAGTTTAGTTGGTAAAACCCAATTCTTTACAATGTCGCATTTATTTTGATATCTGCTTTTACTAGCTAAAGCCTGCGCCAAACTGATCACCATTTTGCAGGGGATCCATGGAATCTGAACCTTTTAACTTTAGATACAAAAATGCCTCATTTACCAGTTGGATTGCTTGTTCTTCGTTTAAATTAAATTTCTTTTTTGCGAAATCTTGATATTTTTTTAACTTGTCATCACTCTGTTCATCCAAGGATATTTTGTCTGCAAGTATGATGAAAGATACCTCTTCAATTTCAGAGTCATATTGAGAATCAGCCATTACTCTTTAAAATCATCTCTCACTTTTAAGTGATTGTTGTATTTTTAAAATCAAGATTTTTCTGAAGAGTCATCTTCTTCAAACTCATCATCTAGAAACTCATCTAGTTCATTTTCACCATTTTCTGAAGATTCATCAAGAAATTCTTCGCTCTCCTTAGGTTTCTTTTTATCGCTCATTTTTCAGTTCAATATTTGCTAAAACTCTTTACATATAACTTTTGAAGATATGCTGTTACAACTCCACTTACCCGTAACTAATACCTAAAATGAGATTTTTATTTCCTAATTATGAGATGTGAGTTCTTTCAAAATCCTACTAAAACTTTCAATGCGTCTTTTTCACCGTTTTGTATGAGCTTCTTTACCGTATCAACTGAGAAATCTGCATCTTCAAATAGATAGTGTGACTCTTCTTTTCTTTCAATTCGTACTATTTCCTTGATGATGGCGCCTCGTTCACATGCAAGTTTATGATACTCTGATTCTAATTCAACAAACTTTTTCTTATTTTTTTCATCAAGTGGGGTGGATTCTAAAATATCGTGCATCTTTTTTATCATCAGTAAATATCTTGAGATTACTTTGGACATTCGTACTGATTGATCTGTCTTGTCTGTATGCATGATGTCTCTTGCTCTATGCCATGATTCTGACATGTTACGGGGGAGTTCCTCTTGGTTATGGGGAAATAGATTCACAATGATGACTTTTTTATCACAAATTGGAGATGCGTCTATTACTTCTCTTAGTGGGGTATTGCTCAAAAGTGTCCCATCCCATAGGTATCTGTTACCTACTTTTGTCCAAGAAATACCGTAGAATGGATATCCTGCACTTGCAAGAACATGTTCTGATGTAAAGTTATCATACTTGCTATCAAATGTGGATGGTTTTCCATTTTGAACGTCAGTAGATGTAACAATTAGTCTGGGTCTTGATCTTTCTTTAAGCTTGGAATAGTCTACAAACCTTTCCAAAGTCTTCTTCAAAGGTGTAATGTCATACAGATATGGAGAATTGTATGTAAAATCAAGAGATGGTCTTAACCATAGGGGAAGAAATGCATTTGAATTTCCCCACATTGCAGAGTATATTGATGATGAAATCTCTCTCATCTTCTCTGAAAGAAAGTGAGGTGTTACTGTTTCTGCTAAGGTTAACCAAAACTCTTCAAGATCTTTAGCTGGATCATCGCTTTTACTTGCGGCAATTATGGCCGAATTTATTCCTCCAATTGAAGTTCCAGCAACTACATCTAATTTTATTTTGAGTTTATGAATTGCCTTGTATACTCCACACTCATAGGCTCCAAGAGAGCCACCTCCTTGTAAAACTAGGACGTTTTCCTCACAGTTTTTTACATTTTTTATTGTGGACAATTTTAATCTGTCAATTCTATTCTATCATCAGATTATGATGTTTTCTATTATTGTCATTATGGATTTATGTTGAAATTCGTAATGATTTTTGTTTTCATGGTATTACGTGGTAGCGAACATCTTTGCTAGTTCCGGCATATCCAAATTTTGAGCCTCAGTTGCCTCAAATTTCAAGTTTGATATTCTAAATTATGACAAGTTTCCAGAATTTAGAATTAAAACCATATCCCACGGGCTAATGACTTTGTCCTTTATTCTAAGAAGAGGAGATTTCATAGTCTTCATAATTTTACATGCTTCCGCGATTGTAATGTTGCCTGATACATTAATTGCCTCTTCTAGACTAAAAATGTCTGATTTCATTCCTAAAAAGTCTTGTCCATCTCTGAGGCAGTTGAACTCTCTGATTAATTTTTGTATAATTATTCTATCATTGATAAACAAAGAAGTACCTTCTAAGACAAGCTTTCTAGTATTGTTGTCGAACATTCGTTGGATGATCTGTCTTACTGTGTCATTTTTATGAAATGTGATTATATTTTTTGGAGAAATTACAGAGATTGGGGTATTGATTTTAAACAACAAACCAACTTCAAGAATCTTTCTTACTGAGATTATTGAATATCCTTTATACTGATTTGGTATTATTGCAAATCCTCTTCTGGTTTCTAACCATTTATCTACTAATTCTGAAAATTTAGTCTTTAAATTCACGATTACAAGACTCTTGCTCATAACATCTCCAATCTTTGTCTTGTCCAGAAATCCAACTGTTTGATTTTTTAGAATTCCTTCTAAAACTTCAATTCCACCTATTATGCCAACTGGCTGGTCATTACTTGTAGCAACTAGGGTATCAGTTAATGTTTCAAGGTGGTGAGGAAGAAGAATTGCAGCTTCTGCCAATGTATCCTCAACTCTGATACTTACTGCAGGCGTAGAAAATATTGATTCTGGTAAGACTTCCTCTAATGATTTATCTTTCAAAAATAAATTCATAACGATTGATTTTCCCTCTCTTGTAAAATACTGTTATTCATATCTATATTTCTGAGATTATCCTTATTTACATTGATTGTGATTCTCATGATTGATTTTATTATATGGGGCAATTTGTTATGAAAGAAACTTGATCACCAACTCTGAGAGTTTCTCTGGGGCTTCAACATATGGGGAATGCCCGCATCCTTCCATTGGGATAAATTTACAGTTATTAATAGACAAAACAAATTGTTGTGAATATTCAAAGGGTATGAGATTATCTTCTTTTCCCCAGATTAACATGGTAGGAACTATGATCTTTTCTAGTTTATCATAAATATCTGGCGCATTTTTTAGTCCCAGAAGTGTTGATAGAAATGCCATCTTTGCGTTTGGTCTAGACATGTTGGTGATAAACCTCTCAATTGATACCTCTGATACCTGCTTGCCAGGACCTATCATCATCTGATATGCATTCTTTACAGCTTCTTTAGATGGATATAGTGCAGCCATGGTATACGCATCAAGTGTGGGAGTAGATTTTCTCATTATTCCTGCAGGAGAAATCAAAATAATCTTCTTTATAGTTGGGAGTTGGGTTGCCGCACATTCAATTACTACTTGGCCACCAAGCGAAGTTCCTATCATGACTGTATTTTTAATTCCTACCGCCTCCATGAAATCAAAAACAAATTTTACAAAATATTCCGGGGTATAATCTGCAGTAGGCTTGTCGCTTTGCCCATATCCTATCATATCTGGAACATATAGATGAAATTTTTTAGCCAAAAATGGCATGACATTGCTCCATCTTTCCGCATACCCGCCTAGCCCATGTAGTAACAGGATATTCTGATCGGATTTACCATCTTCCAAATATCTTATTTTATTTCTATTTATTGTGACAAACTTTTCATCCATTCCTTATTTTTGAGTTTTATAAGCAAAATAAAGTTTGTTGGTACTAGTTATGACTATTTGATAAGAACAATTCACAAAAAAGATCTAGCGATCAGCTTTTCTTAGGTATGAGGGCAGAAGTGTATTCTAACATCTTGGCATATTCTGACAACATTAATTTTACATAATTATCATATGTCTTCATACCAGATATGGTACTTGTAACAAATGTTTTCTGAAAATTGTTTGCCATGTCTATGTCTAAGATCGTATACTTTGTCAAGACTTTGAGATATTTATCAAAACCCTCTATGGCCTTGTGATCTACTCCCATCTTATCGAGCAACTCCTTTTCTGCGATATAACAGGTTCCAAAAAAGTCTCTGGCAATACGCAGGTATTCTTCCTGTATGTTGGCAAAACTTTCAATAAATGAAGGAAGTAGGCTCTCAACTTTCATTATTACTTGATTTGTATTATCTCTCATTACGTCGCATACTGATAGTACTGGGACTTCCTCTCTCTTATTTTCTTGAGATTCTGTCTTACTCATTGTCATACAGTTACTTGTCCGAACTTATTTTTAACAATTAGCTATTTCTTTTTTGACTGATGGCTGAAGCAATCTCTATATGTAGTGAAAACCATAACATTCTACCTATCATGTCCATTCCACCAGATGTAAAAAAATCACTTGCTGATTACAAGCATACCTCATTATTCTGGACAGATTTGTTATACTTGATGTCTAACAAGCAGCAGACTATTACGGCCACTGGTCCATTTCGAAAATTTGCTATTACTGCCAAAAAACTGAGCACTGAAACAATTGAAATGAATGAAGATATGACTGAATTTAATTCAAGACTTACTGCCTACTACAAACAGCTTGCTGATACCTGGAATGAGGCTCAAAAGGAATACACTAGAAAGGTACCCGAACTTCCAAATGATGTAGAGAATATGGATGCATCAAAGCGCATATGGATTGACATGTTTGAAAATTATTTTACAAAACTCTTTGATTCATCTGAATTTGCTGAAAATTTCGGTAAACTTGTAACAAGTGAGCTTGAGATTGCAAAACACTGGAATAATATGACTTCGGCATTACTTGAAAGTGCCAACATGCCTACCAAAAAGGACATGGATGAAGTGTACCAAGAATTACACTCTTTGCGAAAAAGAGTTGCCAAACTTGAAAAAATAACTAACCCGGAAGTAACATAAAGAATGACTAGCGAGATTAGGATAGATCCTAAACTATTGGCAGAATTCATTACACTAAACAAGAATATTCTAGAGGCGCCAAACCTTGCCCAGTCTCTTGAAGAAATAAATCTTGAAGTAACTCCGTATGAGGTGGTACATTCTGAAGATAAAGTTCGCTTACTTCACTTTAGTCCATTATCTGAAAAACAAATGAAGACTCCACTTGTTATAGCTTATGCTCTAGTTAATAGATTTCATATCTTTGATATTAATCAAAAAAAGAGCTGGATAAGAAATCTGCTAACTCAGGGAGTAGATGTTTATCTTATTGACTGGGGCACACCAACTCAAATTAATCAACATGAAGGATTTGATGACTATGTCAATGGGTATATGGATAACTGCATTGATTTTGTTAGAAAAGAATCCTCATCAGATACAATTTCGCTCCAGGGATATTGTACTGGAGGAACACTTTCTACTGTATATACATCACTTTATCCAAAGAAAATTAAAAATCTAATTCTTACATCTCCGATAATTGATGGGAGGCGCGACAGTACTGTTGTATCAAATCTTGCAAAACACATGGATGTTGACAAGTTGGTGGATACTGTAGGCAACATGCCTCCTGAGCTTATGTACTATGTGTTCTCTATTCTCAAACCTTTTGAGCAGGGTTTGGAAAAATATTTGAATTTCTTTAAAAATATTCATGATAAAGAATATGTTGAGAATTTCATCAGGGTGGAGAAATGGATTAATGATACGCCTCCAATACCTGGAGAGCTATACAAGCAGTGGATAAAGGACGTCTATCAAGATAATCTTCTTATCAATAACAACATGTACGTAGGAGGAAAACAAGTTTCTCTGAAGAATATTTCAGTACCTCTTCTTACTCAAGTTGCTGTCGGAGATCACCTTGTATCTCCTGAATGTAGCATGCCTATTCATTATGCAGTATCTAGTGAAGACAAAACTCTGAAAATCTACCCTACTGGGCATGTCGGCATGATAGCCAGTTCATTCTCTCAGAAAAAAGTCCTTCCTGAGTTTGTTCAATGGTTGTCTGAAAGATCTGAAAAAAAATAAAAAATTAAAGATTTAATCTAGTTCTTGTTGGGAGTCCATGCTGAGAACCATGATTGTAGTATATTTGCATCCATAGTTGTGAATGCTTTCAAGTTATCATTGAATGTCTTGATGTTTTGTCTTGCTGCTTCCATTGCTGTTATGACTGCCTTGTTTTGTACTGATGTAGTCTTAACAATTTCCTCTGTTGCATCATTGATTGCTTTAAGGAAACTTGGTGGAAGGTTTGCATTAAGACCGCTCTTTGTTGCTGCCTCGTGCTGGAATTCAATTGCTGATTCTACTGCATTTTTGTATGATGTAGCGAATTCCTGTTGAAGGTTAGATACTGCTTGAATGTATTGTGCAATACTTTTTTCTGCTTCTTCAAAGTAACGATTCACATTCTGCTTGTATACTCCATATGCTTCTTTTGTTGTATCTGCTTTGCTCATTTTTTCACCTCCGGTTGTGATTTATTTTTGTAGATTGGAACTACTATTACCTGGACCAGATCATTTTCTCTGATTCCAATTGCTTCTCTTTCTGCTTCTGGTATGGAAATGCGTCCGTTACTTCCAACTGTTGTCTTAAAGGCTCCCCATGATGAAAATTGAGGTAATCCCTGTGCAAGATTAAACCAATTGAACATTGATTTTGATCCTGACTCGGCAGCAGTCTGCACAAAATCTGCATGTGCTTTGGTTGTAGTGTCAGCCATTTCTTTTAGCGCTTCAAGTGGATTGGATTGATTATTACGGTTCATCATGTCACCAAAGGTTTTCATGAAGTCCATCTGTGCTTTACCGCTTTGTTGAATCCAGTCTCTGAACATTGCTGTTGGGTCTGGTTGGATATAGTTACCATTCATTGGTTATAGAAACCAACCAAAGGTATATAACCTTTTGTTATTAATCTCGATTTAGATGACAATTACGACAATAAATCCAGCCACTGAAGAGGTAATTGCAGAGTATCAGGTCATAACAGAATCTGAACTTAAAAACAAAGTTGCCAAATCTCGAGAGGCCTTTACCAAGTGGAAGGTTGACCCAAAGAAAAGATCAATGTTTTTACATATTCTCTCAGCAGAACTTCGAAAAAATAAAGACGTACTTGCAAAAACAGCTACACAAGAAATGGGTAAGCCACTAAAAGAATCACTTGCCGAAGTGGAAAAATGTGCGTGGGCAATGGAATTTTATGGTGATAATGGTGAAACGTTTCTAAATACTGAAGTTGTTAATACTGATGCAAGAAAAAGTTTTATCGCTTTTGAACCAATTGGAATAATTGCAAGTATCATGCCATGGAACTTTCCATACTGGCAGGCATTAAGATTTGCAGCCCCATCGCTTATGGCTGGAAATACTATTGTTCTAAAACCTGCAAGTGTTACTATGCAGTGTGGCATTGAGATGGAACACATGTTCAGAAATGCTGGATTTCCAGAAGGAATATTCCAAACTTTGGTAAGTGATTCCAAGATGGCAGAAAAATTAATTGATTCTGATATTAATGCAGTGACATTTACTGGAAGCAATATTGTTGGCGCAAAAGTTGCACAAAGAGCTTCTGGACAAATTAAAAAATGTGTTTTGGAATTGGGTGGCAGTGATCCATTTATTGTGTGCTCTGATGCTGATGTAGAAAAAGCCTCTACAGGTGCAGTCAAAGGAAGATTCATCAATTGTGGACAAAGCTGTATTGCATCAAAGAGATTTTTTGTAGTAAAAAATCATGCAAAGGAATTTATCGAAAAATTTGTCCAAAAAACAGAAAAACTTGTTGTGGGAGATCCAATGTCTGATACAACTGACATGGGACCACTTGTTAATGCCGATGGTTTACACAGAATAGAAGAAATTGTTAAAGATGCAGTAGACAAATGAGCTCAAATCCTCACAGGCGGAAAGAGACTCAAAAGTAAGGGTTATTTTTATGCACCAACTGTTCTTGACAAGATTACTC
>JARLFW010000108.1 GCA_031296345.1 Nitrosotalea sp.
CTACTGGCATGTCTGCCTGTCCCTCTTGGTCTTCTTCATTATTAACATCTAGAACTATTCTATCTGCAACTTTACCTGCAGCACATGCAGAAACCAAGTCACGCATTGGGATACCTGCATCTGCAAGAGCTACAGATGCAGCATCAAGTGCTGCACATCTTGAACCACCGTCTGCTTGAAGCACTTCAATGAATACATCGATTACAGTACGTGGATAGTCTTTTAGTATCACAGCTGGTTGTAATGCTTCTTTGATAACCTTAGAAATTTCAATTTCTCTTCTAGATGGAGCAGGATTCTTTCTTTCAGTAACAGAGAATGGGGACATGTGATATCTACAACGTAAAATTCCAGAATCTTGATTTGCCATGTGTTTTGGATGAACATCTCTGGGACCAAAAACACCAGCTAAAATCTTATTCTTTCCAAATTCAATATATGCAGAACCGTCTGCATTTTTTAGTACTCCTACTTTAATTGAGATATCTCTAAGCTCGTCTAGTTTTCTCCCGTCACATCTAATTCCATCTTCAGTCATTAATTGTGTCATTATTTTCACCATCTGTTACCCCAAGCATAGATTTGACCCGTTCAGTCAAGTTTGGCGTATGCGCTAGGGCATCGATCATTTTCACTGCTTCTACTGCCTTTAATAATCCCTCTGAATCTTCACATGAAATTACTATCCATCCATTTTGACCTATTGTTATAATTGCTTTAGTGGCCATCTCAATTGTTTGAATCATTGAACCGCGTTTGCCAATCAGTCTAGGTACTTTACTTGGGGAAATCTCAACTAGTTCACCTGAATCAATCTTACCAAGATCTCTATCTTGTACTGTCAAAAGTGGATCTCTTGATCTATCAAAATTAGCAATTCTAGTTGCAACCAAATCTCCGATATCTAATCTTTGTTTAAGTTCATCTTTAGTGGGCGAATAATCTCTACCAAAAACATCTTGTGCTGGCAAGAATCCTACAAAGCAGGAATTTATGTCAAATTCCCAAGAAAGCGGTGAAGTTCCAATTACTTTTCCAATAACCAAGTCATTTGTCTTTGGCATATATCCACCAGTGAGAGGAATTACTTTAACAGAATTTTCAAAAATTTCAGAAATTCCAACACATGTTGAAATCATTCTGTCACCATCTTGATACACATTTTGTTCGGGTCGTAGAGGACCAGTTGCTATTACATCTCCAGGAATAACATATCTTCTTTTTATGTCCATCATTTTGCAACCTCAATAGAAGCAGTACCTTTTGTTACAGATCCTAATCTGTCCATTACATTTGCCCTTGCCGCCGCCGGTATATCTAGTATTACTTTAAGTCCACCATTTGCTTGCCATTCTTCTTTTTTCAAAGTTCCAAAGGACTTTAAAACAGAATAAGATTGTGCTGCAAATTGAGCCGGCACTAGAATTTCGAGAAGCATGTTTTCAGACTTTAACGGAATTATCGAGCGGAGTTGTTCTATTATTTCTTTGATCTGTTCATCAGTATTTCTAAAAGGATCAACTGATACTCTTGCATCATCCATAGCTTGTTCTATTCTAAGTGGAGGATGTGGAAGATGTGATCTTGGATCAACATAGCTTTTAGCAATAAAATCTACTATCTGTTTACGTTTCTCAGATACCATCTTTCTTCGCTGATCAGTAGTAAGATTCAGTTCTCCTTTCTCAAGCATTATAGTAGCAATTGCATTTGAGTCAGTGGTTTTGAATGCCTTCATAAGTTTCTCTGTAGATGCCCTTGTTCCTTTGTTGGAATCAGAGTAAATTTCATCTGAAATCAATACTCCAGAGATATCCTTACGTTTACCTATCTTGAATTCCAAAGCAGGATCTGGTTTTACCAATATTTCGAACTTTTCCCCTTCTACTGAGAACCTCACGACTGTTACCTTGGTATCCATAATTGGGGTACTCATACTCGGTATTTATCTATAAAGAAAAACTCGCTAGATTTTTATTTGGAATTTTAGTCCCCTTTCGTAAGATTTGACTTCTTTAGAGATTATTGAGGAAAGTGGCAACAATATGGTTGTAAAATTGAAGGGCATACCCATTCAATATGCTAATGCACTTAGACGAATTTGCTTATCAGGAATTCCCACATTTGCTGTTGATGATGTTGTAATTATTGAAAATTCATCAGTTTTGCCTGATGAAGGAGTAGCTCATAGACTCGCAATGATGCCATTAAAAACAGATCTTGAGAGATTTATTGAGCCATCTGCATGTGACTGTCATAGTGAGCTTGGCTGTAGTCGATGTAGAGTCTTACTTATGCTTGATTCTGGCAGCGCAGATACAACTCGTACAATAACTTCAGCAGAAATTAGCTCAGAAGATGAAGTTGTAAAGCCTGTTAGTCCTAACATTCCAATTGTCACACTAGCTCCAAGTCAGAAATTGAAGGTAGAAGCATATGCAAGACTAGGTAGAGGTAGCGATCATGCCAAATGGAATTCTGCCACAGTCTCAGCCCTTACATCTACAAATAATCCCGATGAACATGTTCTGCTTATAGAGACTACCGGTAGTTTATCTCCAAAAGAGGTTCTAAGAGCAGCCATCGAAGAGCTTGAAAAAAGATTGAATGAATTCCAGAAAAACGTAGCCGCACTCGGTTGAAGCATATATTATATTTGGGTAAAAGTGGGCATTATTACACATGACTAATCAGGTTGTTATTCAAATGGTAAAGACATTGCGTGGTGCATCAAAGAAGAACAATGCACCCATATGGGAAAAACTGGCAGAACTGGCTTTAAAACCAACCAGAGCCAAGAGAACACTCAACTTGGGTCAGATAGATAAATTAGCATTAGACAATGATGTAATTGTAGTTCCAGGAAAAGTATTGGGAACAGGAAATCTTTCACATAAAATAACATTATGTTCATTCTCCATATCAGCTACTGGTGCAAAGAAGATAATAGAATCAGGTGGAAAGATATTAGATATATCTCAAATTATCAAGAATCATCCAACAGGAAAAGGAGTGAAAATCATTGGTTAAACAAGTTACTGAAGTAAAATCAGAAGAGAAGAATCCATCTTCACAAACAATCATAGTAGACGGAACAAATTTGATTGCAGGTAGACTTTGTTCACATGTTGCCAAACTTCTCATAAAAGGAAATAGAGTATCAATTGTAAATTCTGAAAACATTATGATTTCAGGAGATAGAAAAGCAATCATAGAAGAATATAGAAAGTTTTTGGAAGTAGCCAGTATCAATAATCCTAAATTCGGTCCATTTCACCCTCGTAGACCAGACACCATCATAAGCAGAATGGTACGAGGTATGTTACCAAAGAATAAACCTTCAGGTAAGACATCTTTGAAAAGATTAAGAGCTTATCTTGGAGTACCAAATGAATTAAGATCAAAGAAAACAACACAGTTCGATGATGCAAAAATTAGAAGACCTTCTCCATATTATACAACTCTAGGAGAATTAGGTAAAATGGTTGGGTGGCACGAATAATGGTAAAGTTAGAAAGCTATTATGCATCTAGAAAGACTGCACGAGCACATGCATTTATCACAAAGGGAGTAGGTCGTGTAAGAATTAACAATGTTCCAGTAGAAATGGTTCAACAAGAAGTAGCACGAGAAATCATGCTAGGACCTTTAGAAGTTGCAGGAGATCTTAGAAATAAAATAGATGTTTCAGTTAAAGTCAAAGGCGGTGGTTTTGTTGGACAATCATATGCAAGTGCAATCGCAATTTCAAGAGCCATGACAGGATGGACAAAGTCCAGAAAAGAACCAAAGGATCATCCACTTACAAGAACCGTAAGAGAGGATCTTAGAAAACGAATAACAGAATTCGATAAACATTTGCTAAGTGGTGACGATAGACGAAAGGAACCAAAGAAATTTGGCGGTCCTGGTGCTAGAAGAAGAAAACAGAAATCGTATAGATAACCTTGAAAGCTGTAATTCTGGCAGGAGGCCGTGGAACACGCGGAAGGCCATTTACAGAATATATCCCAAAAGCAATGATTCCTGTTCAGGGAAGACCACTCATTTATTATGTTGTGAAATATCTTTCCAAATTTGATATCATTGATAGTATAATCATACTAGGGGATTTTTCAGGAATTGGGAAACAGATAGAGAAATATTTTGAAAATCATATTTCAGTTAAAAAACCAATAAAGTTCATACAAGATACACAGAGTGGAACAGGTGGAGATCTCATCCATCTAAGATCAAAACTTGGAAAGAATAAGGAATTCATCTTGTGGTTTGTTGACAATCTATGTCCAGTTGACATAAACAAGATGTATCGTTTTCACAAGGATTCAAAGACCGTAGCTACAATAGCTGTGCGCAGATATAGAAAAGAAGAAACAGGATTTGCAATAGTCAATAAAGGAATTATTGAGGAATTTAAAGAAAAACCCACAATCGAATTGCAGATGGCAGAATGCTTAGGGATATACATCATTAATTCTGAAATAATAAATAAAATAAAAATTAAAAAACAAAATAAAAAAGACCTGAATTTATCTTATGATATTTTACAGCCATTATCCAAGAAAAGAAAGATTGCAGCATATGACATAGGAAAAACCCAGTGGTTAGACATAGATTCTCCAACACGTGTTGATAGAAACAAAGAATTGATTGATTCTATAATAAAGAAATTCGGCACTTAGATTTTGTGAGAACGTTCGTATTTTGTAATTTGACTTGCATGTTGTAAAGTCATTGCAATATCATCTAGGCCTTCAAGTAGAATCTTTTTCCAATGAGGCTCAATATCAAATGAGACAGGTGTATTATTTACCATGATTGTTTGATCTTCCAAATCTACTTCAATTTCAGATTTTGTTGAAAATAATTTTTGTAATATTTCATCTGAGACTCTAATTGGTAAAATTCCATTTTTGAAACAATTATTATAAAATATATCAGCAAAAGATGTAGAGATTATCGCCTTAAACCCAAAATCATCAAGCGCCCACACTGCATGCTCTCGGCTAGAACCACAGCCAAAGTTATCCCTAGCAAGTAAGATCTTGGAATTCTTGTATTCTGGATCATTTAAGATAAAATCTGTTTTTGGAATACCACCTTGTTCATACCTCCAGTCATAAAACAAGTATTGACCAAAACCAGTTCTCTGAATTAGTTTTAGAAATTGTTTTGGAACTATTTGATCAGTATCAACATTGACCTTGTCAAGTGGTGTGACTATGCTTTTTATCTTCTTGAATGGTTCCATTCTAGTTCAGATCCAATTCTCTTACATCCACAAAATGGCCATTAATTGCAGCGGCAGCTGCCATTACAGGACTTACAAGGTGTGTCCTTCCACCAGAACCTTGTCTTCCTTCAAAATTTCTGTTCGAAGTACTAGCACATCTCTCACCTGCTGCCAAGATATCAGGATTCATTCCAAGACACATGCTACAGCCAGATTCTCTCCATTCAAATCCAGCATCTTTGAATATTTTATCAAGACCCATCTCTTCAGCATTTTTCTTTACGAGTTGTGACCCTGGTACCACCATTGCTCGCACTTTTGATGCAACTTTTTTTCCTTTTACAACTTTTGATGCTTCTATCAAATCTTCTAATCTCGCATTAGTGCACGATCCAATAAACACCCTATCAATTACAATATCTATAATTGGAGTACCAGGTTTAAGATCCATATACTGGAGTGCTTTTGTTGCACCCTTTACTTCTTCTGGGTTTCCTTTACCATATTCATCTGGGAATGGAACACTTCCAGTGACATCATCCGTCATGGCAGGATTAGTTCCCCAGCTAACCTGAGGTGCAATGTTTTCTGCACTAAGTGTAAATGATTTATCAAATTTTGCCCCGCTGTCTGTTTTTAGATTATCACGCCAATCATTGACAAGTTCATCATAATTATTTGGAGTGTATTTTCGTCCTTTAAGATACTGGTATGTTTTTTCATCAGGTGCAATCAATCCAGCACGTGCTCCTGCCTCTATTGACATGTTACATATTGTCATTCTCTGCTCCATTGTCAATTCAGATATTGTGTCACCACGATACTCAATTACGGTTCCAGTTCCCCCCGCAGTTCCAATTTTTCTTATAATTGATAGAATTATGTCTTTTGCAGTTACAGCATGAGGATTCTTTCTCTTTCCTTGTATTTTGATTTCAAAAGTTTTTGGTTTCTCCATCATAATACATTGAGTTGCCAAGACGTGTTCAACATCACTTGTACCAATTCCAAAGGCAAGAGAGCCAAAAGCACCATGTGTTGAGGTATGACTATCACCACAAACAATTGTTGTTCCCGGAAGCGTAATTCCTAGTTCAGGACCTATTACGTGTACTATACCTTGATTTGGACTATGAATGTCAAAGAGAGTAATTCCAAATTCTTTACAGTTTCTTTCAAGTGCTTTAATTTGCACAGATGATGTCTGATCTAAAATAGGTAATGTTCTATCACTTGTAGGTACGTTATGATCCATTGTTGCAAATGTAAGATCAGGGCGTCTTACTTTTCTTGCATTAAGACGTAAACCTTCAAAGGCTTGAGGAGATGTAACTTCATGAATAAGATGTCTGTCTACATAAAGTAGTGAACGTCCATCCTCATTTACAACAATATGAGAATCCCATATTTTTTCAAATAGTGTTTTTGACATTCAAATCATCTTAATCAGAACCGGAGATATAATGGTATAATACCTGAGCTAAGGTTTGTAGTTGAACAGCCCGCCAGCTTCTATTATTTTACCTATCAATTCTGGAAAAGGCTTCATTTTGTATACCTTGTTTTTGGTCAAGTTTTTAATTTCATTTTTAGAGATATCTACTTCAAGTGAATCGCCATCTGAGATATCATGATATGCACTTTCATCAATTTCAATTGGGAGTAGGAAAGCTCCGTCTACTGCATTTCTATAAAATATTCTTGCAAAAGACAAAGCCAAGACTGCTTTTACTCCAGAATAAGATAGAGCTATTGGAGCGTGTTCTCTAGAAGAGCCACAGCCAAAGTTTTTCCCTGCAACAATAAAATCACCTGGTTTAACTCGTTTATGAAAATCCTTGTCAAGTCCTTCCATGGCGTGTTTTGCCAACTCGGCATAATCATGAATCTTAAGATAAGGGCCTGGTAAGATTACATCTGTATCGATGTTATCTCGTTCATATTTTATTACCGAGCCTTTCATTTCAAATCCCTCGGATCAGTAATCTTTCCCGTTATAGCAGATGCTGCTGCGACAAGTGGTGATGCAAGATATGTCTGGGATTCTACATGCCCCATTCTTCCTGGAAAGTTTCTGTTTGTCGTACTGATACAAATTTCATCTTTTGCCAACACACCCATATGAGCACCACAGCAGGCACCACATGTAGGAGGACCTACAACTGCGCCCGCATCTAAGAAAATTTTCAATAATCCTTCTTCCATTGCTTTTCTAAATATCGATATTGCAGCAGGTAACACTTCGGTTCTTATTTTTACAGTTCTTCCTTTGAGAATTTTTGCTGCAGCCCGTAAATCTTCTAGCTTTGCACCAGTGCATGAGCCAATGTATGCTTTATCAAGTTCAATTGAAGACAAGTCACGTGCAATTGCAATATTTTCAGGAGAGAATGGTTTTGCTACAGTGGGCTCTATTTCTGAGCCTTCATACTCGTAAATTTTTTCATATTGAGCATCGGCATCACTATGAACTTCATCATATTTTGTAACTCCCCTCTCTGCAAGATAATCTCGTAATTTTTGATCAGGTTCTACTATACCGCTCTTGGCACCTGCTTCAGTTGTCATATTTGTTAGTGTCAATCTACTTTCAACTGACATTTCTGATACTCCTGTACCTCCAAACTGCATTGTCTTGTATGCCGCACCATCGTTTCCAATATCCCCAATTATTTGTAGTATCAAGTCTTTTGCCATCACATGATCTGGAAGTTTTCCATTTAGCTTAAAGTATAATGTCTCAGGTATCTTGAACCAAATTTTACCATTTAACAAAACATATGCAACATCAGTATGTCCAAGACCTGCCGCAAATGCTCCAAGAGCACCAGTAGTATTTGTGTGAGAATCACCTCCAACATACACTTCTCCTGGAAGCACCATGGCTTCCTCATGAGACAAAGTATGACATATGCCATATTGACCCATTCCATATTTGAAATGCCTCTTAATTCCAAATTGTTTTGTAAAGTTTGTTAGTGATACAATATTTTGTGCAGATATTTTATCTGCTGCAGGTACAAAGTGATCTTCTGCAACCCAAACTCTATCTGGATCCCATATTTTATCAATTTTCATTCCTGTCTTTCTCAATTTTTCAAAAACTGCTATTACTCCAGGTCCAGATACATCGTGAATCATCACTTTATCAACATTAACAAAAACCACATCTCCTGGGGAAACCTTTGATTTTCCAGAAGCGTGGGCTAGGATCTTTTCAGTAATATTCAACATGAAAAATCAACTTGGTAGAAATTAAAATGTTTGCAGAACCCTAAATAGTAATTATTATTTAAAACCAGACATGCCTCTTACAGTTTTACCTATAAAGTCCACATTAAAAAAAGAACAATTTGATTTGTTTGAAAGCCTTGTAATAGATTTGGATAATGCTAGCATAGTTCCTGTAAATGGTGATGTTATAGTTATTTCAAGCAAGTATGTTGCAAATTCACAGGGCAGAATTTTAGAGTATGATAAAGTCGTCCCTTCTTTTGACGCAGAAAAAATTAGCAAGAGATTCCACATGAAATCCAAAATAGCAGAAATAATTCTTAGGGAATCTGATACAATATTTGGCGGAATTCCAGGATTTGTAATTACATCATCAGATAACATCATGGCACCAAATGCAGGAATAGACAAATCCAATACACAGAGTGGAACTGTGGTTTTGTACCCAAACGAGCCATATCTCATAGCAGAACATCTTAGAAGAAAATTTCTGTTAAAGTATAATGCACATGTTGGAATAATTATCACAGATAGCAGACTAATGCCAGGAAGAGTGGGAACTGTAGGAGTTGCAATATCTTGTTCAGGCATTGAGCCAACTTCTGATCTTCGAGGAGAAAAAGACTTGTATGGTAATTCTCTCAAAGTAACTTTTCAAGCCATAGCAGATGATCTTGCATCCATTGCAAATCTAAAGATGGGTGAAGGTTCAGATGCAACCCCATGTGTGTTGATAAGAGATTCTGATGCAAGACTCACTGACAGAAAGATAAGAGAAAGCGATATGGCCATTTCATATGAGCAATGTGTCTATGTTCGTGGACTAGGAACAAGAATTTAAGACAACTATAGTTTTAATATGACTAAAATGGACGCAGAGTCATGGTAGAGTTTCTTACTAGATATCCCAAAACCATGTACTTTATGGATGGTAACAAGAGTAAGGTCAAGGTTGACACAAAGGGAGTAGAACAACTCACCATAGTAGTAAAGAAAAGCGTTGATGAACTATTGAAGATATTTTCTCATGAAGGTTTCACTCATGTAAAATTTGAGCATAAACAGGAAGCACAGATTGGTAGTGGTTTATCTCTCAAGCTAAAAAAACCATGGGAGATGCATGTAAGACTATTAGAAATGAAGAAAGGCTTTGTTGCAATCCAAGCAGAAGTGGAAGTGTCACGTGACTATTTGCAGCATCTTTTTTGTCAGAGAACCCCAGTATTTTACGAGGTAGAAACACTGCTAAAAAAACATCAGGTAGAATACAAAATCTGGAATGAACGAATAAGAAAGTATGTCAATACAGTCATTGATAACTATAAAGTTAAACTTGCCACTCCAAGTTTTCCAGTATTAGCATGGAAACCCATGGTGTATGTAATTTCAACAGTAAGTATATTGTATCTGTTCAAGTATATCATGACAGTTTAGAAACTTTAATTAGAAATTTTTACCATTGTCTGTAATTGAGTACAACCAAACTTCCACTTTCCCTAAGATTTTACGGTATTTCTCCATGGGAGCTTGAAGTTATCTACAGTCTATTACATAACATATTCAATGTAAGTGAAGATCCCAATGCTAACCAAGATGAAAATTTTACAACAATGATGGATATTACATTTCCATTAGAATTTAATGAAACTTTTTTCAAATGGTTTGGAACTCCACGATGGGACAAAATCAAGGGCATCATAAAAGAAATGAAACGAAGAAGAGGAGGAGGAAATAGTTTACGTATATACATGAAATTCACAGGAAAACCAGACATTATTTTTACAATAGATCTTGATGACAGACGTTCTTTTGATACAGCTATTGATAAAATTGATTTTGTTCTAGAATTGCTGCCATATCATTTTGATCCTAAAAAACTACCCAAAGAAATCACCGAAGTCTCATACCAATTTGATTACATCACAGGAAAATGGATTGTTAAGGCAGGTGAATCAGGAGAACAGACGTACCAATTTTCAGAAAATGAATGGAAGATTACTTGATCTCTTTTTCAAGAGGCTCCAACATAGAGTGTAGTTCACGGTATTTTTTTTCAATAAAATCTAGCGATTCTTCTAGTTTTTTCGATTTTCCATACTTGTATCGGATAAGTTCTCTATGTCTCCAAAAATTTTTCCCCTCTCCTATTGATATAGTGCTAAAATAATCAGGACCTTTGAGTTTATCAGGAATCTTTATGCTATATGGAAAAAGAAATTCTGCCATAAACCATTCATCACCATCAGGGTAATCAGAACCCGTATCAATATCAAAGAAGAGATGCAGTAAATTAGTTTGCATCAGTCCGTCATCTCTAATTGTAGGATGTTTTACGTTTGATTTTTTAAAATCAAGTTTTACCAAGTTTGGCTCGAAATATCCATCAATTATAGATTTGCGAAATATCTTGTTTACTTCTTCCAGATTCAAAGTAGAATTACTCTTTTTACGAAGATGCTAATAACTTATTTCATTATTGGAGGCGACTATCAAGGTTTCCAAAGGATTGCAAAAGTTTGTTAGATTTCCAGCTTGTCAAGCATTTTAGATATATCAGATATTGACTTGCTACCTTCAGAAATTATTTGATATGCAGGAGGGTTTTCAAGATAGTTTGGAATACGTTCTAACATTCTTTGATCATATGATTGAGCTATATCATTTTGGTAAAAAATTCCTGTCGGGATCTTTGAATCCCATTCGTTTGATTTTATCAAGGCTTGAGTTAGTTTCTCATTTTCTTCTTCTGGTGAGTCTATGTGTACAATTGGATCATATCCTGTATCCTCAAGCTTGTATATCCTAGGTCGTGGTCTATTTGTCATTTCATCAATGTTATCCATTCCTGAGAACCAGTCTCTTGTATTGATATCATTGTAAGTAGGACATGGTTGTAAAACATCAAGAAATGAAAGACCTCTGTGTTTTATTCCTGCAATAATCAAATCCTTGAGCTGTCTAACATCATACGCATAACCTCTTGCAACAAATGTAAATCCACTTGCAATAGCTAATGCAATAGGATTTACGGATTGATTGACATTGGGTTCTGGAAGAGATTTGGTTTTCAATCCCAGTTTTAGTGTAGGAGATGCTTGTCCTTTAGTAAGGCCGTACACTCCATTATTAAAAATAAGATAAGTCATATCCACGTTTCTTCTACCAGCTGCAACAAAATGTCCTGCTCCAATTCCCAATCCATCACCGTCTCCACCTACTGCAACAACAGTCATCTCAGGATTTGCAAGTTTTGCACCCTGTGAAAATGGAAGTACTCTTCCATGTAGAGTATGAATACCATATACATTAAGATAATGAGATGTTTTTCCAGAACAACCAACTCCAGAAAATATTGCAGCTTTATGCCTTGGAATTTCCATCTCTGCCATAGCCATTTGAATTGCACTAACAATTCCAAAATCTCCACATCCTGGACACCAGTCATTGTGTACTTCGGTTTTGTAATCTGCTACATTAGACACCATATTTTAGCACCTGTTTTTTCTCAGCTTTGTTGTCGATAATTTTCTTGATAGAGTCAAAGAGTTCATCACATGTCATTGGTCTTCCTGTGTATTTTAATATGTAATAGTCAACTTTTCTGTCCAGATATTCATTAAGTAATGAGCCCATTTGGCCATATTGATTTGCTTCAATATCAATTATTTTTTTAACTCCCGTAAGCAAGGACTGGACATATTTTGTTGGAAATGGATGAAGCATCTTGATTTGAATAAATCCAACCTTATACCCTGCTTTATTGAGCATTTCAATAGCATCTAGAATAGGTCCTTTTGTTGAACCCCAGCTAAGAATGCAATAGTCGGATATGCCATAGTTTATCGCCTGATCTTCTTTAGGAATTTGTTCTAGTGCAAGTTCCATTTTATGCTCACGCTTATCCATTTTATAGATACGATTTTCCGGGTCTTCGGATATGTGACCTGATTCATCACTCTCATCTCCAGTATTCCAAAATATTCCATTTTCAAGTCCAAGTCTTGATCTTGGAGATACACCATCAGGAGATGGTCTGAATCTTTTATAGTCTGGCTCGTCAATTTTTTCAAGAAGTTTTCCGCGTTCTATTGTTATTTTAGTTGGATCAAATCTTTTTACTGTGGAAACGGTACTTGCAATAAATTTGTCCATCATGTGTATAACAGGAATTTGATAAATGTCAGCAAAGTTGAAACATTTTGCAGTATCATAAAATCCCTCCTCCGTATCACCTGACGCATATACAATTCGTGGAAAGTCACCATGTCCAGCATGAATTGCAAATTGTAAATCATCTTGTCCATGTCTTGTAGGAAGACCTGTTGAGGGACCACTTCTTTGATACAAAGTTAATACAAGTGGAACTTCATTTATGCCAGCCCAACCAAGAGCTTCTGCCATAAGTGAAAATCCTGGACCAGATGTACTAGTTGAAGATCTTGCTCCTGTCAATGATGCACCAATTACCATGCCAATTGCAGATATCTCATCTTCTGTTTGTACAACTAGAGTAGATCCAGGTCTGTTGTTTTCAACCTCAATAATTTCATTTGATTCTAAAAATACACTTTCATCTGATGCTGGAGTAATTGGATAGTATGATTGAAACCTGCAACCACATGCTATCTTTCCAAGGCTGGTAGATTGAAAGCCTTGGGCTAGCATAATATGGTCTTCTTTTGGAATTGGAGATAATTGATACTTGAATTTAGAATATTTTACTGTAGAAAAATTATAAGCATAATTTGCTGCAGTTTTATTCATCTCCGCAATCTCTGCTTTTCTTGAAAATACAGAACCAACTGACTTTAACAATGTTTCAGGAGGAAGTCCTAGTAACCCAATAGATATAGAGACAGCAAGTACATTTTGCATACGAAACATTCCACGTAATTTTGGATTGTTGGTCTCATCTGATAAATTTCCCAGAATTTCTTTAAATGAGACTGGGTAAAGTGTAACTCCTCTCTCCTTGGCTGTGTCAAGTGCTCCTTGTATAGTAAATGGTTTATTTTTGGATGAAAGGTATGTCTCAAGGCGTTTCTTGAATTGCGCATCAAGTGTATGAACTTCATCTGTTTTTATTGCAGATAAATCCGATTCATACACTATAGCACCGTCATCAAATACTGCATCTGCATGTCGAAAGATGGTTTCAGCATCAAAGCCCACTAGCATTGTAATTCCACTAACATTTGATCTTACAATTTTGTCAGAAATTCTTACTCCAAAGTAGCTGTGTTCACCTTTAATATTTGAATAAAATTCTCTTTTGCCAAATACCTTTAGGCCACAACCTGCACATGCACCAGCAAAAATATTTGCGGCAGTTTCAACACCTCCACCTTGAGGCCCACCAATAACCCAAGTTAGATCAATAGAGGACATGATGCGTCTAGATTTTCATCAAATATTAACAATTCTATGATTTTTTTGAAAAGACTGGTAGTTAGCCGCCAGTTGCTGCATCAAATAAGGCACATTCACATTTATCTCGTTCACCACAAAATGGACAAACGCATACACATTTTTCTAAAGGATTTCTACATTGTACACAAATGGCAAACTCATCTTTGTGTTTCAATTGCATATCATTACTTTGATTAATTATAAATGAGTTGTTGTAAAGGCATAAAATGAATTCTTTTTGTCGATTTTTACTCAGGATTAGTTAATTTTTCATCATGATACGCTTAAAATTGTCATTTACTCATTGAAAATAGTTGAAAATATTACTCACACGAAGACTACATGATTTTGCTGTAAAGGAACTCAAAAAGAAATACGATGTAGAAATATACACCGGAATGATTCCTATGCCAAAAAAGTTACTGATATCAAAAATCAAGGATAAAGATGGCCTGATCTGTTACCCGTATGATTCTATAGATGCAGATGTGATTAATGCTGGAACTAAACTAAAGGCAATTTCTACCTATAGTGTAGGCTATGACCACATAGATGTCAAGACTGCTACTAGTAGAGGTATCCCAGTAGGCTACACACCAGAGGTATTGACTCGAGCTACTGCTGATATGACTATGGCTTTGATGCTATCTCTTTTCAGAAGAATTCCTGAAGGTGATAAATTAATTCGTAACGATAAATGGAATACAATATTTGGTCCTTATGAATTTCTTGGAACTGATCTATATCAAAAGACACTGGGCATATTCGGAATGGGAAGAATAGGAAAAGCAGTGGCTAAAAGAGCTGCAGGTTTTGAGATGAACATAATTTATCACAATAGAACTAGATTATCAATTAAAGAGGAGAAAAAATTAGGAGTAAAATACGTATCACTAGATAATCTTTTTAGAACAAGTGATGTTGTTAGTATACATTCACCACATACACCACAAACACATGAAATTGTGAATTTAAAATTACTTAAGAAAATGAAGAAGACTTCATTTTTAATTAATACTGCCCGTGGTAAAATAATAAATGAAAAAGATCTTGCCATTGCATTAAAAAGAAAAATAATTGCAGGAGCAGGTCTTGATGTATTTCAAAGAGAGCCAATTAATTCCAAACATTCGATTGTAAAAATGAATAATTCCATATTAACACCTCATAGTGGGAGTGCAACTATAGAAACAAGAAAGAAAATGGCAGAGATAGCAATTAGGAATTTAGCACTTTCACTCTCTGGAAGAAAACCGATTTATCAAGTTAGGTTATAAAATAATCATTAAGCCACAAATTAGAGTTCAATTAGATCATTAGGATCTATTCTGATACAATTAGTACCCACTGGTTTTAAGCCAGTAAAATTAATAGTTCCCAGGGGAACCTTACCTTCCTTTTGGAGAGACTCTAACTTTTCTGTAAATGCATTTTTGTGCCCATCACATGCAACACCAACCATGTATTCACCATCTTTAGATTGTATAGAAATTACAAATTCAGGCGGCATTGGACAATCTTGTCCCTTTTTTCTAATGGAGCAATGTTCTGGAAACACAGATACATTTTTTGATTTCAGAATATTAATCTTGATTGAAGTTACTTTCACTAGACTTAGATAATAGTTTCAAAATCCCAAATGGAATCAGTTTTTCGCGTTTTATACGGTAACAGTCCTTTTTCCTGCATAGATTTTATTACAAATGCAGAATAGGCAGGAGCCCCAGTTGCACCAGGAGAATTGTAGTTTAAAATATGATATGAATTTGGACCCATCAGTTCTAACACATCTGGCAAGAAGTTTCCTTCGGGAGTTATGATAGGAGTTCTAATTCCAGCAGTACCTCGCTCTGAAAAGAACTCAGGTTTTACCTTGGGCATAAATTCCTGTATACGCTCTATCATGACAGTTTTCGATAAGGAGCTTAGCCATTCCTTTGCAACCAAATTCATAAAATCTGCATTAAGAAGTAATTTTCTCGTACTTCCTGTTACTATCTCTGTAAGTTTAGAAATGAATGTTTCAATATCTCCTACATAACCAGAATAAGTTTCAGGGCTTGGAACAGGAACTGCATTTGGTCCTACCTCACTTTTTCCATCAGATCTGATAATCCAATGTGGATCAAGAAATGGAAAATCAGGATATTTTGGAACAGAGTAAACATTAGTCTTGACTAGATTAGTGTATTCAGCATTTGCAATCCAGTACTCTCCTCTAAAATGAAGACTTGAATGATCATTTGCCAATCCAAACTTTTTTGCAACATCAAGTGAATATCCGCCCGCACAATTTATTACAATTTTTGAACTAATTTTTTCTTTATTTTGAAATGCAAGTATTGTGGCATCATCAAGGTTTTCAACAGATTCTAGTTGTCTATTAAACAAAAATTTAGTTCCATTTCTTTGTGATTCTTCTTTTAATTTCCTTGTAAACTCTCCGTAATCAACCACTGCATCAGTTTTACAATGAATTGCAGAATGGCATCTGATGTTTGGTTCTCTTTGTGCTACATCACTACTGTTCAACAATTCTATATTTTTCTCAGACATCCCATTTCTTGGACCCCAATCCATATACTTTTCAAGAATTTTGTGTTGAGTCTCATCAAGTGCAATCTCCATGGTACCTACCATATTCCATGGTAATCCCTTTTTTTTGGCAAATGTCTCCCACATTTCATGAGAAAGAAATGCAGCTCTTGCAAGCTTTCCTTTTTTATCAGGATTAAGATAGAATGGAGAATGTACTACTCCTGTGTTACGACTACTTGTATGCATTCCAACATCAGATTCTTTCTCAATTACTGCAACCTTTGCATCATACAAATTTGAAATCCAATATGATATAGAAGTTCCAAGTAACCCTCCACCGATAATTGCTACATCATATTTTTCCAATGATATAAAAATAACAAGGTGTGATTAATGGATTTGTAAAAGGCGCTGGGAGAGAGATCTTGTGAACTAGCTTAACGCCCAGCCTTTAAAACTAGATCTGAGTGTGTGTTTGGTTAAATTAGTTTAAAATATCCTACCCGAGTTTTACCTTGATTTCTTACTTTAGACGTACAGAACTTACCTTAAACAACTCATTAGGTTCTACGGTCTTACAATTGTCAAAACGTGTCCTTCACGTATGCATTGAGCATGATTGTTAACAATGATTTGATTTAATTGATCATCAGAAAAATATTTTTCGTTATACCTACCTAGTTTTTTCTTACAGGTTGAACAGTAAATCTCCTTAGATCCCATTTGCAATCATCCTATCAACAGCTAACAATAATCCTTGAATCAACACTTCTGGTCTGGGAGGACATCCTGGAATGTAGACATCAACAGGAACAACCTTGTCAATGCCACCTGTTGTTGCATAAGTATCGCCAAATATTCCACCACTACATGCACAGGCACCCACGGCAATTACAATTTTAGGACCAGGCGTTGCTTCATAGGTTCGCAGTAGAGCAATTTCCATATTTTTTGATGCAGGTCCTGTCACCAGTAAGACATCTGCGTGTCTTGGTGATGCAACAAAATGAATTCCAAATCTTTCAATGTCGTATATTGGATTATTGAGAGCGGTAATTTCAATTTCACAGCCATTGCATGATCCTGCATCAACTTCACGTATTGAAAGTGAACGCCCAAATATTTTTTTTATTTTTTCTCTGAGTTCATTTCCAATTTCTTCAAATGATTTTTCAGACTGGATATGAGAATTAGAATATTCTGATAATTGTTTTTTGATTTTAACTGGCGATGCAGGTTTGCTTTGAATCGTAATAAATTCGGGTGCTACCTGACTACAATTTCCACACATTATGCATTTACCGTGGTCTATTGCGATTGTTGTTTGTTCATTATCTTTGGTTGTAGATAACGCTCTTGTAGGACATGAATTTAGAATTGATTCTTCATTTCCAACGAAAGGTCCCACATTAAATGAAATACTGCCCCTGTAAGTTGATGAAATAGATTGATTATCCATATTCCTGACTGTTTCAATGCCATTTCCCAGTATTTCCTTATCAAATTTTTTCTTCATAGGTCATTCCCCGAATATGACAAGTCTAGGCTTTTGTTGACCAATGGAAAATCTGGAACAATATCATTTAGTACAGCATGCTCAATTATGGGCCAGTTGAAAAATGACGCAGTTCTCACCTTGTATCTAAATATGGAATTATTTTCCCCTACCATAACCCAGTGAACTGTTTGCCCTCGGTGTGACTCTGTATACCCTAGAGAAGATCTGAATGGTTCTAGATTTTGTGGCATATGGACGTATAGACCATCATTTTCCAAATTGAGAGATGCTCTTATGATA
>JARLFW010000012.1 GCA_031296345.1 Nitrosotalea sp.
GGTATTTTTATGATATTTTTAACTATACTTGAAAGAGCAGAGCCTATGAATATAGACTGAGTAGCTGATGTAACGTTTGAAGTTCTTCTGTTTGTACTTCCACTTTCAAAATCAATTATGCATGGAGATTTTCCTACAATGACATGTTTGTGAATGTAACTCAACTCTCCATGGTCAAGATGAATTGTATCCAAAGTATGACAATCTTCTAGAACTTGTCTTACTACTGACTTGAGCTTTGCAGCACTACCCCTACCCTTTAGCTCTCTTACCCAATCAGTTATTTTCTGACCCTCTACATACTCCATGATTATGAAATTCTTGCTGCTGTCTACTAGCTTTGGACCTACATTTACTTTGTTTGCAAGCTTTAGAAGTTTTGCTTCACTTTTCATCTCTGACCTGCTAGAATCTATTCTGCGAATCTTCAGAGCTACATCTTTCTTGTGTAACTTTGACAGGACTACAACTCCCACGTAGCCTTTGCCTAAGACATGAATATTATTTAGAATCGTCTCACCTCGAAATGATACTGCTGTAATTCCAAGTTTTTTAAGCTCGGAATGTCTCTTTGTAAGCTCATCCTTTGTAGCCTTTGGATATCCTAAGATGAGAGAATATGGTTCTTTGACTAGCTTACTTATTGGAACTAAAGATGAGTTCATTGGTAGAGGTTAACTCAGCCAGAGCCTTTTTAATGGATTTGCTTGTCACCTGATAACCCTCTAACACCTTAAAACCACGTTTCATGTCCGGAATTATCCCATTTGGGATGCCCGCTTTTGTGAGATTCTTCTTTAAAAGAGACTGTAAGAATTTTTTTGCATTATAAAATTCTCTTTCCTGCAAGGACAAAATTCTTCCATCATCATTAACCCATGTCAACTTGTTCTTGGAATTTCGCAAAATAAAGCTCTCAGATTCTGATTTTCTAAATACATCAGGACCATTCTTAACCATGGATTTTTCAATTACTGGTGAGTGTAATAGGAAAAGCATTGCAGCCTCTGATTTTTCATCTGTTATAGCACTCTTACGTAATACTTGAAATCCTCCAAGCTCAAGTTGACCTGAGAGAGCTGTTGCTCCTCTTTTTGCTTGACCCCAAATTATATCTGGGCTTCTATGTTTGTAATCAAACTTGACAACTATAATATTTTTTAGATTCTTTGTGTTTGGAAATGATTTTTTTCCATTGAAAAATATCAATGATGATTTTTTCAGATAAGCCCTTGCTGCAAGTATGAATATTCCAAAATTTTGTGCAGAAATTGCTGTACCTAGATTTCTATTACTATCAATGGGATCTATTAGTATCAAGGCAGTTTCAAATTTCTTTGTGGGATTTCCTATTATCTGTCCTTGAGTAAAGTTTGCTGCTGCCTCTAGAACCTTAATGAAACTACCATAATGATAAATCAAAACCTCTGCGACATATCCTCCAAATCCTTCCTTGGCTATTTCTGCACCATAGATGTCAACTCCTATTAGAAACTTTTTGAGTAGTCTTACCTCATTCTTTTTTTCATCATCCAATTTTTCAAGTATGAATCTGGTGTGAAAAGATGATCTATCTGCTGAGCTCTTCCATTGTCCCTTTTCTACGTCATAACAAGGAACAACGTTTACTTTGATGTTTTCTGCTTCTGCCTCAACGTACGGATGCTCAGAATATCTCACATACGGTTTGTATTTTTTCATAGAAGTAAAACCAATCTTTCTGCCAATTTCTTCAAACTGCTTTTCTTCTGTTTCTTTTTTCATCTTGACGAAAATATCAAGATCCAATTTGCCTTTGAGCCAGGTTCCCTTTGCATATGATCCACCAAGCTCAACCAAAGTAACCTCTGGATATTTTGCAGCTTCTTTCTTTACAAGTTCGACTAGATTATCTGAAAGCACTTGCATTTTCTCTTTTTCTTGTTTTGTGGGAATTGATGCATTCCTAGATTGTTCCAAAATGTTTCTCATTTCGCTAAAACCACCTGTAAATCAGAGTATATGGGTCCATTTGGAGTTAAGATACTTTGCTTCAACTTTAACTCTGTTATTACTTCCTTACCTAAATCAACTGTCTTGAATTTCTCTAGAGTTTGTGAAATATCATCTGCTTTGTTTTTGATTCTAAATATTGTAAGATGTGGCTTGAAAGATTTATCTGATTTGAACCCCAAAGGCTCTAATTTTTTTTCTACTTGAACGGCAAGATCAACTAGTTGTTCAGATGCCACTTTATCCACTCCCATCCAAATAACACGTGGAAATCTTGGATTTGGAAATGCACCAATATGTGTAAATTTTACTTCAATCGGTTTGAATGAAATTGAAGATAATTCTTTTTTTACATTTTCTACAGTCTTTTCATCAATCTCACCTAAGAAAAGTAATGTGAAATGCATATTCTGTTTATTTACAGGAGTTGCCTTTATCCTAAAATCTGATTGAATTTTGGTAATCGCGTTTAGTACTTCCTCATTATGAATTTCAACGGCAATAAAAGTACGCATTATTGGAATTCAGATTATAGTATCTATAATGATTTCCGGTAGCTTCATAGACTGGAAGATGAAGTTTGTGAGTGTGTCTAAACTTATCATATGTCTCACAGGAATGCCTGGTGCGGGAAAAACCACGATAGCTGAGGGTCTAAAATCAAAAGGCTTTGATAAAATTACAATGGGAGATGCTGTAAGAGCAGAGGCCACAAGAAGAAAGATAGAGCCTACAGGATCAAATCTTGGAAAACTCATGATTGAGCTAAGAGAAAAAAATGGCCCAGGTGCTGTAGCAGAACTAATAGTAGATGATATTAAAAATTCAAAATCTAATGTTGTTCTGGTGGATGGAGTTAGATCACTTGCAGAAGTTAATATCTTAAAAAAAATTGGTACAGTGAAAATTCTTGCCATACATGCATCTGGTGATACTAGATACAAGTTTCTTACAGGAAGGGGTAGATCTGATGCACCATCTAACCGTGATGACTTTACACAAAGAGACTCTAGAGAGATTGGAGTTGGTATGAGCGAATCAATTGCTCTTGCAGATGAAACAATCTCTAACAATAACATGACAATTGAAGAGCTTGTTGATACTTCATATCATGTCATAAAAGGTTGGATGAATTGAGAATTCCAAAAGTTGCTTGCAAGATTGAGGTTTATGCAGCAGTTAATCCTTCAGAAGATCCAGCCAAGGTAAGACTTGCAGTATCCAAAGTTATCCAGAGTAACGATTTTCAGTATAAAGAAGGAAGCATAAAGGCCACTTCAAATGAACTTGAATCCCTCTTGAAAATTCAAGAGACAATTAAGAAACATCGAGCTAATCGAATTTACCGAAGGCAAATGCGATATAATACAAAGGGCGATACCACTTGGTTCTATCTAAACAAACAGGCAGCCTTTGTAGATGTCGTTGCAATATGTGATGAATCAGAAGAATCTGCAATGGGTCCCATCAAGGTAATCATTCATTCTAAGGATCTTGATAAAATATCTGATTGGCTAGCTCCTGAGATTAATGAAATGACTGGATAAATTTATCACATTTACTCAAATAGTATACATTTCTACTTTTTTATGAAAATCTAAAGACAAACAATCACTTGATAGGTAAATTAATCATAATTGGTATCATAGTGGTCACATTAATTGTTTTGATACCTAGTTCATCAAAGCTCTTCCAAAATGACCCTGCACTTAAGACAGTTAAGGAAAAAATTGATAATGTCACTAGCGACAAGTATGCCATTAACGCTTCTAAATCAGCAATAAAGGCAATAAGTATGGGTGTAAAACTTATCAACACCAATTCTTCTATTGGATCCTCCACAAGCGCAAACTCTGGTTCTTTGAATGATAATACTCCTACTACTGTTTACCAACTTCCTTCAAAATATGTAAACCAACAAAACTATACTGGTCAAGTTTTTGACAAGACTGGTAATACATGTGAAATCTCTGTTCCGGCAATGGCTCAAAGTGTAAATGGACAAGCAGAAATTACTCACATAATTCAACTTGGTCAATGTTCACTAAATGTTGGTGATCCAGTACAAGTTACATCACTTACAGCAAACCCTGATGCTCCAGCAGTAAATCCTTCAAGTGGTTTACAAATAACTCCTTATTCTAGAGATAGTGGTACATCTTTACCAACTTTGCCAAGTTACTATAATACAGTTCAACTGACCACAGTAAACCAAGGAAACAATGCCATGTTAAATTTTGATGATTCATCCGGACAGACAAAATCGGTAACTGTCACAATGAGAAATAGTGATACTATTTTATTCACTGGCACTTTTTATTCTTCAAAATTTACAGCTGAAGTTAAAGATGTTCCAAATACACCCCACATAATTGAAATGACTATAGATAATGCAATCTATGGAACCTTGCATGCATCTGCATATGCTCCTTCAAATGCGCAAAACTCTACCATAACTGGCGTATTATCACAATAAGTCAAAACGCAGATTTAATGTTGTTTTTTAAAATTTTATAAAATATGAAAAGGTGTAACGGCGTGACCCTGTATAGACAAAAGCTTTCTCTTGTCATTCGTACAATTTTTTGTACTTAACTATATACCATTTTTCGCAGGGTCACGCAAATTCATTTGCCAGAATTTGCATCTTTCTGCATTGTTTCTTATACGTCTTCATCTTATTTAATAATTAGTGTGATTTATTACATAAATCTACTTTAATTCTTATAATTTATTATTATGTATCAATGAATAAAGAATATTTCCTATCAACTTTATGAAATTAATCTAAAATTTGCCTAAAATCAGAAATTGTCTACTCTGATATTGTATTTACTAGAACAGGAAGAGCACTTGCTGCAGATAATCTCAGAGAAATATCCATACTTGATGACATTGGTGTCTGCTCAATATTTACTTCAACCATTGTAGCACCATTTTGTTTAGCATATACAGGCAAGAGATTAGCCGGAGATACAACAAGCGAGGTTCCAACAACAACCATTACATCACAAGAACTAGCTTGGTCTATTGCATATTTCCATATATCCTGTGGAAGTGATTCTCCAAACCAAACAACATCAGGTCTTAACATGTTTCCACACTTACATAGTGGGGGAAGTTGTGAAAAACTAGATATCATCTTATCCTTGAAATTACAAACAGTGCATTTTATTGTAATAATGCTACCATGTAGTTCATAGACTTTGGTACTTCCTGCCCTCTGATGTAGTCCATCAATATTTTGAGTCAATACAGAAACCTGCTTGTATTTTTCAAGTTCTGCTATTGCAGTATGCCCTGGATTTGGATTTGCAGCAAGTATATTTTTTCTTCTTTCTTCATACCATTCCCAAACAAGCTTTGGATCTTCATAGAACGCATCTATTGTTGCAAGTTTCATTGGATCATATTTTCTCCAAAGGCCATCTTTTCCACGAAATGTAGGAATTCCACTCTCTTGAGAAATTCCTGCTCCTGTAACAAATACAATTTTTTCTGCTTCCTTTAATCTGTCTGATATTTTCTCAAACATTTCACTTGATGTTAATCTCTAGAAGGTCTTTTGCTGCAACTACTGAATCATGAATTGTCTTTGCTTCATTGACAAGATCTTCCACATCTTCATATCTTGCCGAAAAATGTGTCAGGATTAAATTGGAAACTCTAGCTCTTTTTGCAAGCTCTGCTGCTTCCTTTGCAGTAGTATGATAATTTTCTTTTGCTTTATCTCGTAGTGTATCTGAATAAGTAGAATCAAATGTCATGTAATCACAATCTTGAAAGAATTCCTCAAGCTTCTGAGTGGGTCTTGTATCTCCTGATATGCCAATCTTTCTGCCTTTTCGTTTCTCTCCCATGACATCTGAGGGCTTGATTGTCTTCTCTCCTACCTTGACTTCAATATCATTTTGAAGTTCATGCCAGAGTTTTCCCTCTGGAATGCCTAATTCCTTTGCCTTTTGTGGGTAAAATTTGCCAGGCTTGTCTTTTTCAGTAAAGAGATAGGAATATGCTGGAATCGAGTGTTCTGCTTCACAGACATGAATGCTATATGTAGAGTCTTCAAAGACAAGTCCTTCCTTTATTCTAATTATTCTTACAGGAAAAGTTAGACCAAAATTTAGTATCTTAAGATTTGCTGCAATAAATTCCTCAATTCCTGTTGGACCATAGATATCAACAGACTCTGTTCTATTTTGTTATGACATTGTCTGCAATAGACCTAAAATTCCAACACAATGGTCTCCATGCAAATGTGTCACAAATATTTTCATTTTTTTATTCCAGCCAATCTTTGATTTTTGAA
>JARLFW010000109.1 GCA_031296345.1 Nitrosotalea sp.
AGATTTAGAGTTACAATGGAGGAAGCACTTGATTTTATTCTACAATCCACTAAAGAAGGAAAGGGTTCTGAGATATTTGTTCCAAAACTTCGAGCCTACTCCATCATGGATCTAAAAGATGCACTTGTAGACTTGTATGGAAATACTGGTGTGGAATTTGTCGGAATAAGACCTGGAGAAAAACTACATGAAGTACTAATCAATAATGATGAAATGAGACAAGTTTGGTAATTTAACAAAAAGTACGTGATATTAAATTCTAACAGAACTGAAGCTCAAATTAAAAAATTATATCCAAATATAAAAAGAGCAGGATCCGCTGATAGTTATTCCTCAGATAACGTAGTAAAGATGTCAAAAGCAGACCTTAAGAAATATCTTTCAGACTTGGACATGTCAACACTTGATTTTGCATAATCAATGAGAATCCTGACTGATTACAAGAGATTATTCATCCATAAATATGAGAATTATAATAGTACCATGATGATTATATCTCGTACAAATTCAAAAAGTAAAGGATGCTCATGAAATACAATTGTCTATCTTCATCTAGTTATCATGTTGGCAATTATTCTATTACAACAATAAGGAAAAAGGATCTTAAATTAATAAAAAAATGGAGAAACGAACAGATGGACGTATTAAGACAAAAGAGCATCTTAACTGATGCAGATCAAGAGAAATACTTTGGCAAAGTCATACAGCCATCCATTAAAGAAAAAAAACCAAATAGTATTATTTTTAGTTTTATAAAAAAAGGAAGATGTATAGGATATGGCGGTTTAACAAATATCGACTGGGATTCTAGAAAAGCTGAACTTTCTTTCTTGGTTGATACTATCCATTCCCAAAACACCAAGGTTTATCGAGATGATTTTAGCGCATTTCTTCAAATGATATTAAATTTAGCCTTTGTAGAATTATCTTTCAATAGAATTTTTACTGAGACTTATGATGTCAGACCCACACATGTAGATATATTAGAAAAATATGGTTTTAGATTAGAGGGTAGACTGAAACAACATATTTTCAAGAGAGGAGTCCTTTTAGATTCTCTTGTTCATGGATTATTAAGGCGAAATTACATTAAGAGTAAAGTCACATAGAACAGGTGAAATCTCAATAAGGTTTCTCCAAGTATAACACCTAAATGTAATTAAAATTTCTTAGACTAGTATTAGAATGTCAGATTCAGAAATTTGCGTTTTGGTAACAGGGGTAGGTGGTGGTTCTCTAGGAAGAGAGCTTATGAAAGCTTTCAGTATGGCATCTCAAAAATACAAGATAATAGCTACAGATATGGCTGAGACTAGTCTGGGTTTATTTGAAACAAAACATAGGTATGTAATTCCTCCAGCTTTATCACCAGAGTACATAGAGTCCTTGATTAAAATATGTAAAAAGGAAAATGTTCATGCCATAGCACCAGGCTCAGAACCAGAGATAGAGCAGGTAGTAAAGAATACAAAAATATTTCAAGAGAATGGAATTAAAGTTCTAGCCAACAATTTGAGTGTCATAGACAGATGCAAGGACAAGTATGAACTTGTGAATTTCTTAAAATCAAATGGTATTGCAACTCCAAGACATTTTCTTTATCAAAATGAAGAAGATGTAAGCAAGATTGAGTCATATCCAGTAATAGTAAAACCAAGATCAGGAGTGGGTTCTCGAAATGTATTCATTGCCCAAGATGAAAAGGAACTGATATTTTTTGGAGACTACCTTAAGAAATATGGTTTTGAACCACTTGTTCAAGAATATCTAGGTAATTATGAAGAAGAGTATACTGTTGGTGTACTATACGCAGACAATGGTAGACTCTTGACATCTATTGCAATGAGAAGAATGCTAAGTGGAGGCCTATCCACTAAACAAATAGCTATAAACCCAGAAAGTCAGAAAAAATATGTTACATCATCAGGCATTTCACAGGGATTCATTGATGATTTTGAATTGATACGAAAGGCTGGAGAAAAGATAGCCAAAGTTCTAGGCTCAAATGGACCTATTAACATTCAATGTAGAAAAACAGAGTCAGGAATAATACCATTTGAAGTCAATCCACGTTTTTCAGGCACTACGGGAGCCAGAAGTAAAGTAGGCCATAACGAGCCAGACATTTTCTGCAGATTTATGATGTATGATGAGGTACCAAGTAAAACAGAGTACAAGTTTGGCTATGCATTAAGAGATCTAGTTGAAAAATACATATCAATAGAGGAAATCAAAAATGTACCAAGAATATGATAAAATTAGTAATTTTTGATTTTGATGACACCATAGTTGATAATAGCAAATTAGATTACAAGTCATTTGTTATTCCTTGTAAACAGCTAGGTGTATCGTTGCCATCTAAAGAATATGTAATTCAAATGCGACGTATGGGAAAATTATCTGGGGATATAATATCAACTCATCTTAAAAAAAATAAAAAACCTCAGATATTAAATGAATTTCTAAAAATTCGAACTCAATTTCTACATAGCTTAAAAGTAGTAAATCACCTACATTTGAAGAAAGATACAAAATCTTTGTTACAGGAACTGAAGCGTGATAAAATAAAGTGTGTATTATGTTCAGTAAGAACCAATAAGCAAATAATATTAAATTTTATTTCCAAAAATAAAATACAAAAGTTTTTCCAAGAGATAATTCTTATGGAAGATCTTGGATTTAAAATAGATAATTCAAATGCGTCAAATCGCACATTGGTTAAATCAAGTCTTTTAAATAAAATAATCAATGAAAACAAAATTGGAAAAGATCAAACATTATTTATTGGGAATTCAATTGAAGACCTTGAAGCATCAAGAACAATGAAAATTCCTTTTATTTATTACCAAAATACGTATTTAGAAAATCTCTTAGACAATACAGTTTTAAAAATAAGAAGCATGGATTCACTTAAACGAAAGATTCAATCATTACAAAAGGAAGTATTATGAAAATTCTAGTCACCGGAGCATCTGGTTTTATTGGAACACATTTAATGAAATATTTG
>JARLFW010000110.1 GCA_031296345.1 Nitrosotalea sp.
GAGACAGTGTTATCAAAATAGCACGTTCTGAGGGATTTACAGTAATTGAAAGAGGTATTGACAGAGAAGACCTCTATGTAGCAGATGAGGTATTTATGACTGGTACTGCAGCAGAAGTAAAATCAGTAACTGAGATTGATAATGTTCCAATTGGAGACGGTAAGCTGGGAGAAGTGACACGTAAGTTACAAGAGGCTTTCTTTGAAGCTTCAAGAGGAAAAGATGAGCGTTATCTAGAGTGGTTTACTCCAATCTAGAAGTAAAACCTGAAAGATTCAAGTATCCCAAAACAGACATAGAGTTTGATGGTACTATCAATGGTTGATCAACACAAGCCAAAGTGTCATCTATGTAGCAATGTGTTTGAGAATTTAGAAGAATTAAGAAAACATCAAGATGATGCACATAAAGAATTTACGGAATTTCACAAGGATGTAAGCGATCATTCTCCCACACCCGGAGATGTAACTATCTTTTAGATGTAGTATGGAATGCAATGAAACTGCTGATCCAATTTGTTGGTTTTGTAAAAAAGGTCGTCATGAAGACTGTATGAAGAAGATTCCCACCTCTGCAAAGTCGGAAGGTCCTCACGACTGTACATTTGACACTAAACTTGTAGATTGTCAATGTACTCATTAAATTAGAGAAGAGAAATAATCAGATTTTTTTCTTGTATGAAATTATTATGATTTTATTCAGTTTTTAGTACGATGCTGTTCTCAATATCTTCTTCAAGTTCTTTAACCAGACCTTTCCACCATTGTTCAAATTCTTTCATTGTCTTTGCAAAACTTGCAAAACCCTCTTTATAGATCTGTCTATCTCAAGTGTCATCTTAGAAGTAATTCATGCAAAAATCTTTTTTTAAAAAATTCAGGCGGGTCTAGTGGGATTTGGACCCACGACATAGGGATATCTCCGAAAGATCATAAGAGTCCCTCGCTCTACCTGGCTGAGCCATAGACCCGGTAAAGAAGCTCACGATAAGTTCGTTATTTAAACTTGAGTCAAAAAGAAATTGATTTTAGTTTTTTGCTGTTTCTATTTGAGAATATTTCTCTAGAATTTTTGTCAGCACAGTAGAGACTGGAGCATTATTCATCTTTTCTTTCTCTGCCAAGAGTTTTCTGTATGCATCAAGTGTGATATACACAGGAATTGAGCCGTTTCCTTCCAACAAGCCTCTTACTCTGTACAAAGCAGTCTCCATTCCCTTTTCTGCTACTTTAGAAAACTTTGCCTTGTCCATAATTGCGCCAAGCGGGCCAAATGGCATGTCATAATTTACTGTCATGGTAACTCGGGTTTCTTTCTCGCCAAGTTCCTCAAAATCAACTGTAATTTCCCATTTCTTAAATGGGCCTTTTATCATTTTAGCAGCAACCTTTTTTTCTGGAATGAATTCTGTTGTCTCACAGTCCCACTCTAGTCTCTTGCCATCAAAGTCACCTATTACTCTAAATGTTGTACCTACTCCCATTCCTGCCTTGACATCCATAGGAACTACGGTCATTCCTACTCTCTCTTCAAACTGGTCAGAGATGTGTTCAGGCCTTGCAAAATATGTAAAAACATTCATGGTTTTTTCTTTGATGTCTATTGTTTTGCTAACAGTGGTCATCATTGGCCATTTTCGTAGAACTTGATTTAAAGCTTTTGCTGATTTTCACAGATCGGAGGGTTGTAGCATTATATTAAAGAAAACCGTCTCAAAGTAATAGTGATTGATATTCGTTTTACAGCTCTTTTGGTTCTTGCTCTTTTAATATTTCCAACAGTAAATTATGCCAGTGCTCACAATAACCTAAACTCTGATGATCAGACAATAGGAAACTATGAGGTTCAGGTAGCAACCGATCCAGAAATTCCAGATGCCAATCATCCATTCAAGCTAAGTTTTAGAGTATTAAATCATCAATCAGCATCAAATATTTTCAACTCACTTAACACACAGGTTAGCGAAGTGAATAATTTTAGAATGGGTGTAAGGATGTATTACAATGACCAGCTTGTTGGAACAATTCCAGTACAGAGCTTTGACAGGGGAGAATGGTCAACACCATATACATTTCATGAAACAGGAAATCACATAGTCGATGTTGATCTGTATGACGTAGGTCCAAACGGTAAGACTTTGACATATACGTTCAACATAACAATTCTTAGTGTCTTTGGAAATATTTTTCTATATATCATATCATCAGGTGGTATTGGATTTGTTGTCATAGTTGTATGGGCATTAATGACAAGAAGAAAAGTAAAACCTAAGCACTAGTCTCTATTTTTGGACCACGTGAAAGTCTGAATGCAAATAAAACAGTAAGCAATGTCATTGCAAAAAGTAAAATTCCAACACCGTTGTGAATTGCAACTATAACTGCATGAAGTTTTGTGTTAATTACAATAGCTCCAAGACCAATTTGTGTTGCAACTAAAATTCCTGCAAGTGTTCCAGTGATACGAATTTTTGTATGAGAGCCTTTTGTTAGCCATGCACCTATGCCTGTTGCAATTATCACAACTCCTGCTGTTGCTGCAACAAATCTATGAATCCATTCGGTCAGATATTCAGCAGTTGGCAAGATTCCACTTGGGCAAAGAGGCCATTGAGGGCAAACCAAACCCTGTCCACTAGCTTGGAGATATCCTCCAATGAACATTAGAGAGTATAAAATTACTAGAGAGGCAAGTGCAAGATACTTGTAGTGCATTATTTGACTATGAATGGAGCATCCATTCCAAGTTGTGCATGTCCAGGAACTGTACAGATGTAATGATATGTTCCTGGTGCACCAGCTACAAATGTTACATCACCACCTGCGTTAGGCTTTAATGGATTGTCTGGTGTTCCTACTGCAGAACTCCACACTACACTAGATGGGTCAGTCGGATCAGTAACAACTCCAAATGCATGAAATGATTTGCTAGCATTCTTGACATGAATTGTTACGGTATCACCTGATTTTACTGTGATTGGAGAATTGCTACCTGGTTGACCTGGTAATGCATTGAATGCATATTGCTTAAAGTCATCACTCATAACAAAGCTTACTGAAAATTCTACCTTGTTTCCAGTTGCAGTAACTGCTGCACCTGATGGGGCTGCTGTACCACCACCTACTGCTGTAATCTCGATCTTACCTTCCATTCCAAGTTCTCTATGTCCTGGTACTGCACAAATGTAATAATATGTACCAGCAGCTGATGGAATAAATGTTGCATCACCAGATGCACCTGGTTTCATAGGAGTATCAGCGGTTCCAACTGTTGTTCCGTCAATGGCAGGACCTGGCCCTGTAGTTGAATCAGTTACTGCAAATGCATGAAATGATTTACCAGCATTTTTAACATGAAATATAATTTTGTCACCTACATGAGCATGAACATCGGGATTTTTACCATCTCCTGATAATGCATTAAAGGCATATACCTTGAAATCTGGAGATTCCATAAAAGACAGACTCACTTCAACAGTTTGGCCTGTTGCAGTAGCAGTTCCCATAACAGGTGCAGCATGTGCGCCCAAACCTTCCTGAATTTTTCCAGCAGTTGGAAGATATGAATTCCAATAATCATAATTTGCGAAAAATATCACACCGCCGACAACCATGGTTCCTATTAAAATTGCCAATAGTTTGCCAAATCTAGCAGGGCTTGTTCGAAGTATTGGTTCGTCAGTATGGCTCATATCAATATCCTATATGATGGGGATTTTTGGCAGTATGTGGATAGTAATACTTGCCACCAAGGCCAAATGGATCGTCCATGTTTGCTTCCTTACCCTTTGAGGAATAATATAGTAAGTTAATCAAGAATGCTACAAAGCCTCCACCTAGAATCCATGCACCAACTGTTGCAATCTGGTTGAGTTGTACCCAAGAGCTGTACTCTGCAGGATAATCATAAACTCTTCTTGGCATTCCTTCAAGGCCAAGCAAGTGTTGTGTAAAGAATACTTGAACTGTTCCCCATAACATCATAATGAAATGAATCTTTGCAAGTTTTTCATTGTACATTCTTCCAGTGATGAATGGGAATATGTAGTAGACCATACCGACAAATCCAAATGCGATTGTACCTGTGAGGAACAAGTGCATATGTCCTACTACCCAATAAGTTCCATGGCTGATAAAGTCAAGTGGCATTGCAGAGTTGAGAACTCCACCGGCACCGGCAGAGAAGAAAAGAGCAATTCCACCTACTGAAAATAGCATAGGTGCTGCAAATTTAATTCTGCCTCCCCACATTGTTGCAAGGAAATTAAATACGTGCATACCAGATGCTGGTACTGCAGCTAAAGTTCCAATCATGAATACGACTTTGGTTGTAAAGTCCATACCAGTAGAGTACATGTGATGACCCCAAGATGCAAAGCCAATCATGCCAAGCATTACAAATGCAAAGACACCACTACCTTGACTGTATAACGGCTTTCTTGAAAATCTAGGAATCAATTCATACATCATTCCAATTGCAGGCAGTAAGAAAATATACACTTCAGGATGGAATGTAAACCAGAACAAGTGCAAGTATGCAATTGGGTCTCCTCCTGCTGTGGGATTGAAGAAACCTGATACTCCAAGTCTGTCAGTAAGTAACATGATTAATGCTGCAGCGTATGATGGCATTGCAACAAGTGTCATTAAAGATACTGTAAGCATTGACCATGCAAAGAGTGGAACTTTACGTAATGGCAAGTCTGGATGCTTGCATTTGAGAATTGTAACTACAAAGTTAACTGAAGATAATATGGATGATATTCCCAAAATCTTGAGACCAAATATCATCATGTCTGCAGCTGGACCTGGTGCCCTGATTACAGAATATGGAGCATATGAAACCCAAGAAGTGTCAGAGAATCCAAGCCATAATAATGCACCACCAATTGGATTCATCCAAAATGCAATTGCATTAAGTTTTGGATAAGCCATATCTTTGTATCTCACCATGATTGGAACCAAATAGTTACCAATTCCGTTTGCAACTGGTAGTGCAAACAAGAATAACATTGTAAGACCGTGAACTGTAAATATTCTGTTAAATGTTACAGAATCAGAGATGAGAAAGTTCTGACCTGGGAAGAACAAGTGTGTTCTTATCAGCATGGCCAAGACTCCTGCCATAAACAAGAATGCAAGACCTGTTACTAGATAGAGTAAACCTACATCTGTGTGATGTGTTGAAAACATTATCTGCCAAACTGGACGGGGTTTCTTTAATTCTAGTACCATGTGAATCCCTCTACTTTACCAGACAACTTTTGTGCACTTAAAATGTTTTTGATAATTATCAAGGTGTGTCCTCCACTATTAATGATCCTCTCATGTTATAGTGTAACAAGCCACAATATTCCCTACATTGGATTGGAAATTCACCTGCTTGATCTGGTGCAAACCATGCATGATTTACATGACCTGGAACAACATCTTCAAAGACTACCCAGTCTGGAATGTTAAAAGAGTGCATTACATCCTTGCCGTATATTTCAAAATTATATGCATGCCCCTTCTTTAGGTGTAAAGTGTTTACTTCTTTAGTGCCATCTTGATGTTCAAAACTCCAGAACCATTGCTGGCCAATGACTTTGACAGTTTCAGCATCTGCTGGAACTTCTTCTACTTCTTTTTGAACAACCCAAGAATCAACACCGACATACAATAGAATTGCAATAACTACTCCTACCATTACCCATTCTGCTGTTTCGTGACCCATCTAATGGCCACCCTCTTTTTCATATGTACCAGTGGTTGGATCGTCTAGTTTTTCCCATCTGGTAGGAATCTTGTTCTTTGGATGAGATTCACGGAATCTCCAAACAAGCCATATCATTGTACCTGATACTACGGCACCTACAGTAAATGCAGCAGTTGTCATTCTAAAGAACTCGTTCCATACTTCGGCTCTTAAATTGATATATTGTTTTGCAGATTTTTCATCTGCTGCTTGAGCATGTGCAAAGTGTATCTGTGGAACAAGAGCTAAGGCAATTAATGCAATAATGGAAACAGCAATGATTCTTTTCATTTGCTGTTTTCTCGATGAAACAATTTTCTATTTAAGCCTTTTGTAGATTGTCATCGATCAAAAATTGTACTTTAATTAAAGAATTACTACACATAACTAAGAAAGCAGATTTTGATCATATAGATATCGTATTAGATTTGCAAAATCAGATTTAGTGATTTCACCATTTATTACTAAATTTCCAGAATTGGCCACCCAATGTGGTACATGTTTTCCTGAAGCATCATAATCACTTAACAATTCGGTTATAGCAGATGGATCATTTGGATATCTTAACCAGTTAGATATATCATCAAGTAGATCTGCAGGATCTTGCTTTTGTAGTGAACGTATTAATTGTTCAGCGTGAAGAATCTTAAATTCAGGATAACAGTTTAACATTGTATACTCTCCTGACATGTAAAAATTCCAATTATTACAATCTACGTTATATTCAAATTTTGAATTATCATACTGCCAACCAAACCCATTTCTAATTGTAGAATCAGGATAGCCATGCCCATTGACAAGGGTTATTGTATTACTAACATAATCTGCCTTGACTTCGGCATAAAGTGCGTTAGGATACAAGAATACTACATCGGGGTGACTGGTTATTGCGTCAAACTCCTACTTTGTCACATATTCGTTATGTAATACTATAACTCTCTTGTACTGTTTTAGAATATCAGGATTCTTGTCTACATCTTGGTCTTTTACATATGGATAATTCAATAGCTTCAATACCCATGCACCAAAGATGCTTGAAGATTGAAATCCATTTAC
>JARLFW010000111.1 GCA_031296345.1 Nitrosotalea sp.
TCCAACAAATCAAACAACATCATACCGCAAGTCATAACCAACTTTTTAGGCACGATAGAACGGGGTTGTCTTTTTACTCACTGTCGACGTTCTCTTTAGGAATGATCAAATCAAGTTTACCAGTCCTTTCCTTAATTGTTAGAAACCATTAGATAATAATCCACCTTAACATTACGCCGCTTATTCAATAACATGTGGTTTTGAGGGAAATTCCGACATTTTTGAATAACTATTTTGTACTAGTCAATATATCACATATGCAATGACTGAAAAATGCCAATGCACAGAATGTCATTGTACTTCTCAGCTTTTTACAGCAGACAAGGATGGAAAATACATCTGTTCAATTTGTAGACTTGGAAAACATCAACATAAAGACTAGATATGGAAAGAATACGAGTCAAGTCCAGTAATCTAAGATCCATTGGTTACGATGAACCTACACAAATACTGGAAATCGAATTTCAGCAGGGTGGAACTTATCAATATTTTGGAGTATCAAAAAAAATCTATGACAATTTGATGAAAGCATTGTCACCTGGGGAATATTATGAAAGATTCATCAAGAATAGATATAGACGCAAGAAGATTTAACGTACCATTCTACTTTTTCTTTTGTTGAGAATATTTCTTTGGCTGTAATTCCTCAAGTATGTCTTGGATGTACCCAGAATCTGATTCCATATTCTCTCTAAGTAATCGTATAAGATTGTCAAAGGTATCAGGCTTTCCTTCCTTGAAATCCTGCTCAAATTTTAAAAGAACTTCATTAGATATTTTCTTTTTTGGGCGATTGGCCAACCTTTCTAACATTTCAATAGCTCTCTTCATAGTCATATTTCATTTTTCCCCTATCAGGCATCATTCAAATCTAATATCTTTTTCATCACATCATCTCTCTTGTCGAAATTGGTTTTCTTTTCAAAGTACAACTCACTATCACATTTGTTTTGTTCTGAAATTAATTCATGTAACAGTGCGGTAAGATCTTGTCTATTCATAACATTTTATTCTCGGCGCACCATCTAAACTCATCGATAATGGGGATTTTAGGAGTCTTACATATGAAAAGGTCATACTGTTTCACATAGTTACATCATCCCAAAAATGAATCATAGATGAAATTTTTAACAGAATGATAAATGTACACAACTTAAGTATGTCAAACAACAGTCAGTATCGTTAATGAATCTAAAGATGCGTATTAATCACAAAATTAAAAATGGAAGTATGAATTAGAATTGAAGAACGTGATTAAGAGATACAAAATTATTTTTGCTAGGATGACAAAATGACAGAAAACAATAACGAAGTAACATTGGAAGAAATGAAGAAAATGATAGAAAAACATGTTAGAATAGACGGATTAAGTGTTCAAGGCATTCGTATAATTTATGAAGACCTAAAGGCATCTGATGAAATCAAAAAATCTGAAGAAGATGTCATAACAGGAGAATCTGAAAGTTAAGAAATGACAGAAAACAAAGATGTGCCAACTTACGAATGGAAAGACATAGGTGTAGTAGGTGTAGATACTGGTAAAATAATTATCGCAGATCCTGCAAATGTACTAACACATAGAGAATTTGAAGAACTACGTGAAAAAGAAAAAATAGCAAAATTGTCATTGTATACAGATTTTAAACATGGCATAGTATCAAAGACGGGATTCGGAGAGGGGCGGTATCATGCATTTGCAAAGATTGGAGATTTTGGAAACATGGTAAAAAGAATAACAGAGATCAGAATTATTTTTGAGACCGGAACGAATAACAACGATTCCCAAAAAATACACGACACTTCAATGAAAGTAATTGATAATACACCTGAAAAGAAAGATGATTTATCAAAAGGCGTTAAATTATAAAAGAGACTATTTTTCAGATACAGATTTTAATTTCTTTTGTTCCCGTTCCTGATGCGCAATAACTGATTTTTTTAATTCATCATATGATTCCAGGTATTCTTTTTTCATCAGATTTTCAGGTTTACGTTTAGTCTTTTTCATCTGTTATAAGTAGGACAAACTAATGTTTAGCAATTGCTATTATTCATCTTGATGTAAAAAGTAAATCAAAAAAATAAATAATCAAGAGACGGGGATTTTGCTTATCGTTATTAATCCGAACAGCTGAAAACCTCCATGGGTAGTTTTGTCTGGCATCCATATACACAGATGAAAGACTGGCCAAAATTTGACGTAATTTCAAAAGGTAAAGGAATGTGGCTCTACGACATACATGGAAACGCCATGATGGATGGAGTAGCAAGCATGTGGTGCAATGTATGGGGGCACTCTAACAAAGAATTAACAGATTCCATGATAAAACAGACAAGAAAGTTACAACATTCTTCATTATTTAATTTAACAAACAACAGAGCAGAAGAACTTGCAGAAAAACTAGTAAAACTGGCTCCTGGGATGCACCGTGTATTCTACTCTGATGACGGTTCAACCGCAATGGAAATCTCCGCCAAAATGGCATTACAATACTGGCACAACATAGGCGAGAAGAAAAAGACAAAATTTGTCTCACTTGAGAACGGGTATCACGGCGATACCGCAGGCACCATGTCTCTAGGATATGTCCCATCATTCTTTTCAAAATTCAAACCCATGTTGTTCCCAGTTTTAAGAATGCCTTCACCTAATGGATACAGGCTTCCCAAGGGTTATTCTTTTGACGAGTACCAAGAATTCTGTCTTGATAAAATAGAGCAAACACTTGCTAAAAATGACAACATTGCAGCATTTGTCATGGAAAGCGGAGCACAGATAGCAGGAGGAGTGGTGATTTATCCGAAAGGATTTCAGAAAAAAATTGGCAAGATGTGCAAAAAGTATAATGTTTATTCATACTAGACGAGATTGCAACAGGTTTTGGAAGACTAGGATCAATGATAGAATATCAAACCCAAGAAAGTATTCCAGATATAGCATCATTTGGAAAAATGTTATCTGGCGGGTATCTTCCTCTTGCTGCTACATTAGCAAGTAAAAAGATCTACGATTCATTTCTTGGAGAGTATAAAGACATGAAACATTTCTTCCATGGGCATACTTTTACTGGAAATCCAATAGCATGTGCAACCGCACTTACAAATATTTCATTATACAAAAAATACAATTTAATATCGAAAATCAAAAAGCGTACAATACAAATCCAGTCACGAATTGAAGAGATATCCAATTTAGATCTAGTAGGCAATGTAAGACACAAGGGATTGTTAATGGGAATAGAACTTGTATCCAACAAGAAAACAAAGAAACCAGTGTCATCTCAGAAACGATTGCCGCAGAAAATTTTCACAGAGGCTAAAAAACATGGAATTTATCAAAGAACACTTGGAAATATTGTGATGGTAATTCCCCCACTTGCAATCTCTGAAAAAGAATTGGATTTCCTACTAGATGGAATCATAAAAACAATCAAGAATGTTTCAGCCCAGATCTGAGTATATTTTAGTTTCATGTAAAGCCTATAATCATCTCTAGTGTACAGATACGTGACTAAATTATGCCACAGATTCGAATTTGTCCCACATGTAACAAAGTGTTACAGATAGATGAGATGCATCGATGTTCTAATCCTGCCTCAGAATATGTCATATGTGAAAAATGTGGTGAAAAATACCTAAAATCCCGACCTCATATCTGTCCCACAAGAATTTAGATACTACAAATTAATGGTAAACCATCATCAAATAACAGGTTTACAATGAAAATAATCTTAATTAATGGATTTACAAGAGGGTAGATATTGACTAGCGAGACCGATTTTATAATTTACTGTCGTGACAAAGTATTATCAGGGCAAAAGATTTCAGGAGAAGAGGCTCAAAAACTAATTAGTGTATCAGATGACTCGCTTCACATTTTATCTGATGCCGCAAATGAGATTACTAGAAAATTATGTGGTGACATAGTAGATGTGGAAGCTTTGATAAATGCCAAAAAAGGTAAATGTCAAGAAGATTGCTCATTTTGTTCCCAATCAGCATTTTACAAAACTGAAATAGACACATACAAACTATTACCGCCAGAGACAATTGTACAAAACGCAATGCTTGCAAAAGAAGATGGAGTCAAGAGCTTTTGTCTTGTTTGCGCATGGCGAGGTCCTACAGAAAAAGACTTTGAGCAGATTTCCACAATAATAAAAAAGATTAACGAAGAAGTAGGAATCGAAGTCAACTGTTCTCTTGGTTTTATCAATCAGGACATGGCAATAAAATTAAAAAAACTTGGAGTAAAGCGTTACAACCACAATCTTGAAGCATCAAGAAGTTTCTTTTCAAAAATATGTACAACTCATAGTTATGATGACAGGATGCAGACGAATCTTATTGTTAAAAATGCAGGACTAGAATTGTGTTGTGGTGGAATAATAGGAATGGGGGAAACAAGAATGCAAAGATTAGAACTTGGTCTTGACCTTGCCGGACTTGGTCCAGAAGAATGTCCAATCAATATGCTAGTACCACAAAAAGGAACTCCCCTTGAGCTTCAGACAAGACTTACAGTATCAGAAATACTACGAACAATAGCAGTATTCAGATTTTTGATGCCAAGGACCATACTCAAGATTGCGGGAGGTAGAGAGGTTTACCTTGCAAATGACCAGGAAAAAGTACTTCTCGGAGGTGCAAACGGAATCATCACGGGAGGATACTTGACAATAGGTGGCAATTCCCCAACAGATGATTTTCAGATGATATCAAAAATAGGCCTTGAAGCCTAAAACTAGATTCATTTTAGAAAAATTAGCGCAAATCAAGAAGGCAAACCTGTATCGAACACTTGAGTATAATAAAATTTCAGGCCCATACATAACAATTAATGGAAAAAAACTATTCAATTTATCATCAAATGATTATCTAGGAATTACTTCAACTTACAATGTATCGCAGATACAATCAAGTTCTAGATTAATTGCCGGAAATGATTATTCATTTAAAGAACTTGAGGATAAACTTGCAAAACACAAATCAAAAAGTTCTGCACTTGTATTTCCTACTGGGTACATGGCAAATCTTGGAGCAATCTCAATTTTGACACAAAAAAATGATGTCATACTAAGTGACGAGTTAAACCATGCAAGTATCATAGATGCATGTAGATTATCTTATGCAAAA
>JARLFW010000013.1 GCA_031296345.1 Nitrosotalea sp.
GTGTTTTATATTAAACTTTTGACAGAAATTGAGCTAATTTTTGGTCGATACTCATGTTCTGATTTTGGGAACTTTACTAGTTATCAGGCATGATATGCAGATCTAACCTTTTATTTTACCAGATCAAAATTATATCAATTTGATAAGAAAGATTCTACTTTTTTCCGTCCTACTTGTATTATCTACATCTGTGATTGTACAATCTCATCAGGCAAGTGCCTTGGAGGTTAGAACTGTATTTGACAATAGACACTCTAGTGCATCTTTTGGCGACAGTAGAGTTTGTGGTGACCATCTTTGTGGGTTAGGTGAAAAACCTCAATGGACTCACGCAACATGGGGCTCACAACACTTGAGTGCACCTAAACTTCCTGTTGCACAGCACGGCGAAGATATAATGACTGAATTGGCAAAATCTTCTATCACTGTAGGTTCTATGCAAGGAAACAAAACTGTATCATACAAGTAATTTTTATTATTTTAATTTAGATTCTAGGTTGTCTAGTCTCTGATTCAAGTCAGATAGGATCTTTTTGATTTCTCTGATAGTGGTATTTGCTGTTTCATCACCATAGTATTTTGCAGCTGCAATACCAATCCCACCTATTGTAATAGTTAGAATCACACTTTCATATGTAAATTCCAAAGTTGTGTCGTGAATAAATGATTCATCAAGAGTAGTAAAGAGTCCAAAAAACACTGCAGATGCAATAATGATTGCTACAAAAACAATGACTCTCATTAATCAAAATGTAATACTCAATGCGTTTTAAGATGTAGCCTGAAAAAAAATTTACGTTAGAGTGGTTATTTTTCCATTTTACTGTCAATTAAAGACCTTATGATGATAATTATGATCTTTGAACTATTTTATGACTAATCGCACTTGAAATAATCTCAATTCCAATTATGAGTATATTGATTGACAACAAAATGGTTAACAATTTTATTGGTAAATCGTGTAATTCAAAAAATGTTCCAATTAGAGCTATCATGATGCTAACCCCGATTATGATTTTTGGAATTCTAATTGCTTTTGACTTGTTACTTTGAGTAATTCCTGTGGCAATAAATCCGATACTCTGAATGATGAGAAATAGGAAAATGAGCCAAGTAAAACTCGATGATGTATCAGATATGGATGCTTTAACAAATACTCCTACAGCTATTCCGATAATTCCTATGCACACCTCGATAGTTCTTGTCATTTTGGAATCGCCTTTGCTTAAAGTTCCCTGTAATATGTTGACAATTCCGATTATCAATACAGCTAGGCCAGGATATGTGGTCCAAATTGGTGACACATTAGCAATATTGAGAAAACGATATCCTGCAAAGCTAACGAGAATTCCTCCTATGATGAATTTGATAATTCTCACCCGTTTAGCTTTTTGAATATCTGTTGTCATATTATTCCTCCAGTGTTAATGCATATGACTAGTATTCTAATTTTCACAATTGATAATTATGCCTGATCTTTTATTATCTTGAACCTACTTTGATTCTGCATGGCATCAATTCCCAAGGTAGAAAGAGCAGTGATTCTCCAAGGTGGAGGCTCACTTGGAGCATATGAGGTTGGAGCTTACAAGGCAGGATATCAATTATTAAAATATAGAGACAAAAAAGAAGGATATACTGATAGACCGATATTTGACATTATTGCAGGAACTTCTATTGGTGCAATAAATTCTGCAATTCTTACAAGTTATGTGATAGAAAACAAGACATGGGAAGGATCAGCTGAACGACTAATTGAGTTTTGGAATTATATTTCAACAGAATCTATTCCTGATAAATTTGCTGATTACATGATGTCATGGTGGGGATATTGGAACAAATTTTTCATTGATGCTGCTAAAGGAGAAACGGCAAGGAGATACTATTCATCAAAGGAATTTGCTATTACAGGAGCACCACATGTCTTTTCTCCTCCTCATGCAGAATTAGACAAGAAATTCTTTGATCCTCTTAATTCATGGTATCGATATGACAATCGTCCGCTCAAAAAGAGTCTTGAAAAATTTGCCAAGTTTCCTATTGCTACTAGTCGTGAGGACAACCAACCTAGATTGCTTCTGGTTACGGTAGATGTTATGGAAAGTTTGCCGGTAGTGTTTGATAGTTATGCAAAAGAAGGTGGTACTAGAGAATCAGGATATGGCAGATTAATTGTAGAGAATAATAATAAAGGTTCAAGTGAGAACCAAAAAATAATTGGATTTGAACATGTTATAAAATATCCTCAAGGAATAACTTCTGATCATGTTATTGCAAGTGCTGCAGTGCCCATCAACTTTGATTATAGTCAAATTGAAGCGGAGCGCTATGATCCTCAAACAAAGAGCTATAAAAAAGAGACACGCTATTTCTGGGATGGTGGCATACTAGCTAATACTCCATTAATGCAAGTTGTTATGGCTCAGCGACAATATTGGTACTTTGGAAAGAAAGTGAAGGATTCAGTACCAAAACTTAACGTATTTCAGGTAAATTTACACCCTGCACGAGTTGACAAGGTTCCTTGGGATCACGATGGTGCGGTGAATAGAAATTCCGATATATCTTTTGGTGATAGATCCAAAAGTGATGAGACCATGTTGTTATCTTTCCAGATGTATTCACAACTAGTAAAAGAGTTGATCCAACTAGCAAAGGATCATGGAGCAACCCAGAAGATAATTGATGATCTACTTGACAGACCAATACCTGTACAAGAACGACTAGAGGGAACAAGAGCAACTAAGTATCGTGATGGTGTTGAGGGAGCTTTCAATATTGGTGAAATAATTCGAGTACAAAGAAAACACGATGATTATTCGATCTCAAATAAAATTTTTGATTTTTCTTCAAACACAATAAATCGTCTCTTACAGGATGGCTACAACGATACCGTAGATGGTATCACTACACTTTTTGGGATAGAAGTGGTAAAAGCAGCAGGTCTTGAAATTAAAAAAGAAAACAATCCTTCCTAATCCGAATTTTATTTTAGATTAGTACAAAAAATGATTCTATGTTTTTTTAATTGGAGAACTAAGATCTGTTGAAGTGTGATGACTTTTTGATACTAGAAAATAGGTCAACTTAAGAATTCCTTCTAGAATCCCAGTAAATGCGATAAAGATTGTCAATTCAAGTAGTATTACTGGAAAGTGTTCCATGGAACTAATAATTTTGTTAGTATCTAAGACTGGATTAATTAAAAGTGTAAAGAGTAAATTAAATGGCAAAAATTTCATAATATCTTCAGCAAGACTCTCATTCCAATGTGCTGCTATTCTTGATGCCATAATGATGCCTACCATGATAAGTACCAAGGTTCCAAAGCTAAGCGAGGTATTCAGAGCATACATGAAAAAGAAGCAGACAACTACCCAACCATATAACATAATTGGGAAAATTAATAGATACTTTACAACATAGATGATTTTTCTTCTTACTGGGGAGTTCTTGGTTCCTTCTGCAGTATACTTGCTTTTTGACAGAAAGACTTCACGTTTACTTAGAACTTTACCCGACTTCCAGATAAAATAACTAAATGCCAAAATCCCTATTGCCACAGGTAATACATCTCTAAATTTTATTCCGTGTTGATAATCTGAAGCAACCTGTTCAAAGATATTTTGTGACGATGTATTGTTAGTAGCTGTACTCTCTTGAACTCCATTTTGCAGGCCATATGCTGTAAGAAATCCTGGTATGGCAAAAAGGCTCGCAATAAATAAAATGTGAATTTTGTTCATGTGGTATGTTTTTCTTTTAGTTTAAAAATATTGTAAAAAAAAATACAATTCAATTTGTCATGTTTTTGTGCATTTTACCTTAGCTACTAAGCCACTAAGAAAAGAAGATGAGATTTTGCTCTAAAATCTATTTTGCTTGAGTAATAAACATCTCTTTAGCTGCAATTCCTAGATATACAAAACCTAGAAAGAAAAGTGAATATGTAATTAGAATATTCGTGATTTCCAATATGATATGGGACTCGTTAAACATCAATCGTATGAAACTAAAGATAAAAATAGAAAGAGTACATGCCAAAAAAAATACAAAAGCTTTGATAAGATGTTTCTTGGCACTCAGTATTAGTTGTGTGTATACTGGATCATCATTTTTATCACCTCTGTTTAGAAATGCTGCACCAGTTAGAGATAGTGCAGTCAATGGTGTAGCTATACTGATGCTTAAAAGATTATCAAATTCATTTAATTTTACTTCAAGTTTTTTTTCCTCTATACTAGTATTATTTCCAATATCTTGAGCAAATGCAGAATAAAACCATAGTCCACCAGAGATTAAAAGTACAAAAATAATCAAGATTTTTGTATTCATTCCTAGATTTACTGACATGCTCATTCTATTCTATTACGCTATCCTATATTGAAATTACTGTATCTGAATTGAATGAAATTGATTTATTTGACACTATGTAAAACGCTTAGACAAATCTTATTACTAACTTACCATTGTTCTGGTCTAAATCTAGGTCTTGTATAATTTAGTCATAACAAAACTTTTTACAAGTGTTCAACAATACTGCACGTTGAAAACACGTCTTCTAATCATTTTAATAATTTTATCTCTAGTTCTTACTACCAGTCTTGAAAATGTGTTTGCTATATGCAATACGGGTCCTGGAGGTGCAAGCCTATGTGCAGGAGCAGATTTTAGCGCAACATTTGATAAAACAAATCCTCAAAATACTGATTTCTCAAGAATTATCATATCTGGACCAGAAGGCAAAGTACTAAGTGTCAAAGTTCTTGACAGTGCATTACTTCAGAAAATTTCTGATACTGTACAGATCGGGTCAAACGGAAAAACAACATATGCATTTGATATTACAAAATACAGCTATGGCAAATATCAAGTTCAAGTAAGTGATGGTACAAGCATCATGAAACTAGATTTTTCTGTAGGACCGACCACATCTCCTAGCACGTCAAATTCAGACAAGGCAACCTTGTTGATTTATACCAATGTCTCATGGAAGGCAGATATTCAGACGTCGTCAAACTCAACATCAATTAGCGGAAATACTGCTACACAATATTCCTTTACCTGTACAAATAATGATCCATATAATATTACAATATACAGTCCATCAAGTCACGGAAACGGAATAGCTTTGTGGACTGTTGTAAATCTAGTTCAGAACGGTCAGATGTTAGATGTTGGAGTAAACCATGTAGCAAACGGACAGATCAATCTCTCCGGAAATTGCAATGTTGCACAATTCCCACTGTCTAACAACGGATTGATTTTTTTTACAACAGACAAAACAGTATATCAATATGGTGATCCAATTCAGATCTCAGGATACGTATTACCTGATATGATGTACCCGCCTGCTCAAGTTTTGAGTAGCACAATAATTAACTCTGCAGGGCAGGCAATAAAAAAAGACAGTTCGACCTTTGGAACAATAAACACTTTTTATTTTTATGTAAATACTCATGGAGGACTGTGGAAACCTGGCAAGTATGAAGTAGTTTTAGAAATTTTTGGCTCAAAAGCAGAGTCTAATATTGTGATAAATTCTCCTGGACAAAAGCAATCTAGTTTGCAATCAGCAAAACACATTCCTATCTGGTTTAAATCTACTACAAAAAATTGGTCCCAAGGTAAGATATCTGATGATGAATTTATGCAGGCAGTACAATACTTGACAAAGCAAGGAATTCTCAATGTTCCATACTATAACTCGCCTGCAACCTCGACCCAGTCGTTACTTTCATGGATTAGAACAAGTGCATCAGCGTGGTCTGATGGAAAAATATCTGACGATGAATTTGTTAATGCATTAAAGCAATTTAATTTGGGATGATAACTTCTGATTATTCCATATTAATTTGCCATAAATTATAGGGTGCTAACATCAACGGTGTATTGATAGATATGAAAAAAATTCAATCCAGGATAGTTTTTCTCATTCTCATGATCTTAATAATTCCAATATTTTCATCTCAGGCGTTTGCTCAACCGCTAAAAATGGGAGACCCCGTACAAGAGCAAATCCAGGTACGAATTGACGAGAATGGAACAGCACATGTAGAGCATATAGTTCAAGGAAACTCAAATTCTCAAGTAATTGTTGAAACCATTCGTGGAAATATGACAAATATTTCAGTTACAGATCTGTTAAACAACACAATCCAATATGAAACAATTCCACAAATGCCAGTAGCAATAATACTTCCTCCTGAGAAAAATATGACCCTGATAAAATACGACCTTCCTAATGTTGTGACACAAAATGATGGTGTGTGGATGTGGAATTATCTTACACCGTCTGATACAGCTTCAACTGACTTTTACTTTCCAAGTGGAATAACACAGATCTGGACAAATGACAGACCTGTATACATTGGTGAAAATGGAATTGATATCCACGGTGATGGCACAAAATTGGAATATACCATTGAGAAAACTAGCATACAAAACATACAATGGCAAAATTATACCCTGCCTGTAGAGATTGATGGTCTTTCAGATATTGGAAATTATACATTTGAACAATCTTCGTCATCCTACCAATTTCAAATTAGCAAATCTCACTCCTTTGTTACAGTTGTAATGCCCAAAGTTCTACTTGGTGCAAAATATGCCGCTTACATTAACGGAAATCATTTGTTGACTACGGTATTTCATGAAAATGATACTCATGCATGGATTGGATTAAGACCTGATACAAATGGCACTATACAAATAACTGGAAGTACGGTCATTCCAGAGTTTCCATTGTTCTTGCCTCTTGCAATTGGAATTTCAATGATATTACTTTTGCAGTTTAGGGTTTACTCAAAGATTAAACTCTGACTTGAAGTTTTTGTAAAATATTTCAAGATTGTTCTTGACTGTCTCAATATGCAGAGGTATTTGTTTTTCAATCAGGACCGGGTCAATGTATGAAGTATTGTCAAGTTCTTTTCTTGATTTTTCTATCCATAGTTTGACTGTAGGCTCGTCAACTTCAAGATGAAACTGGACTCCGACTGCACTTCCAATCTTTATTGCCTGATTCTGATAGTCTTTAGAGTGTGCCAGTCTAATGGCATTTTCTGGCAGATCAAACGTATCTCCATGCCAATGAAATACTACTGCAGGACTATTCATCCCACTAAATAACTTGGATTTTTCAGAATTATCAAACTCAATATCGTTGTAAAACCCAATCTCTTTTTTTGGTCCCTGGTATACTCTAGCACCAAACGCTTTTGCTATTAGCTGCGACCCAAGACATATGCCCAAAACTGGAATATTTTTTTCAACTGATTGACGTATCAATTCTAATTCTTTTTTCAGATGTGGCAGATCATCATTTGCACTCTCTGGAGCTCCTAAAATTATTATTGCATCAGGCTTGAAATTTGGTATATCTTCACTCTTTGCAAGAATTGTTTTGTAATCTATTCTATCTTTTCTTAACAATTCTCCTAACACTCCTAAACCTTCTATCCTTGCATTTTGAATTACTAGAAATTTTGACATGTGGTCTGAAAATTGCTTAATA
>JARLFW010000112.1 GCA_031296345.1 Nitrosotalea sp.
ACAAATTCTTTTTATCAAACCAAAACTTGTTCTGGAATTGAAGTAGCAACATGAGGTCATTTTATCACATATTAGGCACAAATAGGCATGGACTATTTTTCTTTCAAACATAGAGTTCGAGACAGTAAAGCATCATACAATAATCCAGAGATCATACAATTACTGATGAAATTTGTTCAAGTCTAATAATATTTTCAATTTCTTTCTTGCATCAATACTAATTTCAAGTATGTTCATACCCGCGTACGCGTTACAATCCAGCATTTTAGATCCAAATGTGCAAGTTACTTTTGACTATCCTAGCGTAATAAGACAAGGAGACAAGTTTGTCTTATCAGCAGTCATGAAATCTACTGCAGATAATGTATCAAACATTACTTTAACTATATCCTCACCAGAATTGTATACATCCAGTAATACTTTCAAGTTAGCAAAACTTGCTAAAGATTCTACTTTTGGAAATGACTTTAAACTAAATGTAAGAAATGATACGCCTGACGGAGAGTTTGTTGTAAATTCCCAAGTCACATATTTTATCAAAGGAATGTTTGACGCCAATCCTGTCAAGAATGAATTTACCCAGGCTTTTCATCTAAACGCACAATCAAAACCAATTGTTGGATTAGACACCCAGGCGCCAGATAATGTATTTTCTGGTGAGCCCTTTTCCATAAAAGGTACAATAAAAAATCAAGGATCTACAGCACAAAATATTCAGTTGAAAGTGTACTCTTCAGATATTAACCTTGAAGGAAAAAAATCATTTTCATTGTCAGCTTTAGATTCTGGAAACAATGCAGATTTTGAATTTGTAGTCAACACGTCAAAAGATCTGGATATTCCAACCCATGCTATAATCCATATCAACGGTACATATTTTGACGATTTGAATAAATCATATTCAATTGAAAATTCAATCAACATCTTTGCAAGACATAGAGGAATGCTAGAGATTGGCGATGCAAGTGGATTATGGATTGGTACTTTTTTCATAGCCCCAGTGGTTGGAGTTGGCACAATTGTTTCCAGCGCCATAGGTTTTTTCATATTTCTATGGCATTATAAAAAGAACAAAAAAATAAAAAAGAACAAAAAAATAAAATTATAGCATCACCCTTAAATTACCTTAATTGGGTTTTCAATCAGACTACACATGGTAAAACCAATAGTTTATGGTGCAATTGGAGGAGGAGTAGCAGTTGCCATAGCAATAATTGCTCTGGTCGTATTTCAATTCCCAACTCAACAATATTCATTATCAGTTGAACCAAGAACAGAGATGGTTATGGGAGTAGGAAATGTTGTCCGCATATACGTACAAAATACAGGTTCAGCATCGCTAACTAATGTCACGATAAGCTATGGAACTAGTTCTGAACCAATGTTACCAATTTTAAACCCAGGTGAAAAGCAAATGTTTTCACCGCCAGCAGGTACAAAGACGGTCACAGTAACTGCCATTCCAAACATTACCATAGTGAAATCAATCTCAGATTCAATGTAATATAATTAGAATTACATCTAAAAAATCAAAAATTAATTTCATTTTTTAAATCATGCAACATTAGAAAAAGAATCACGTTTGAGAGGCATACTAAAGGCATTCCAAAATATTCAGTGTATGCTCACACTAGGATTTGGCTTTGTTTATGGTAACCTTTCGGTATTCCTCAGGGTTTTCCTCTTTTAGTCTTTGGAAATAGACCTCTTCGTATGGCATTTCAGCAAGTTTTGCTAAATTTCTATTTAAATAAAAGATTCACAAATTTTGCTAGACTGGGTCAAATATTTCACAACCAACAAGCGTGGAAATCACAATATGCAACATACAAAAATAACTGATTTTTAACTAGGGATTTCCTACACATCTCCTGAGAAAAAATGATTGATAATTCCACAATTAAAAAAATCAAGGACAAGATAGAAAAAGATGAACATAAACTACGAAAATATATAATCGAGATAGAGAGAATTTTAGAAATACAGATCTTGAACCAAAAGACCCAACATATCTTGTTGAAAAAACAATGAGGTTTGAAATGGTTCAAGAAAACATTACTAAAGTTTTTTCGCTATTCAATGAGACAATTAATGATTATAAGAAACTCTGTTTCGAGTTAGAAAAATTAAATGAAGATGATCATTTAGAAAATTAATGCGTGAAAGTACAAGATTAATCCATAGTTGCTATAGCTTGTACAATATCGGTTTTGCTAATTATGCCAACAAGACTGTTTCTTGCCGATAATACTCCAGCGCCATGAATTTTTTTATCTAGTAAAATCTTACAAACTTTTGCCAAATCATCATCATAATTTACTGAAATTATTTTACCAGTCATCAGATCTCTGGCCGGAGTTATTTTTCCAAAACCTGATTCAGAAGCAAATCCTTTCCTGAAAACAGTTACAGAAAGATTAGGTTTTTGTTCTTTTATGGTGTTTTTATTTCCAGACTGAAGTGCTATTTTGAAAAGATCTTTGAATGATAATACCCCTACTGGTTCCTCATCTTCATTTCTAAGAATTATACGCGAAATTTTCTTTTTAATCATTTTTGATAACACTTTGTACAGAGGATCGTCTGCATATGCCCAAGAATACACAGAGGTCATAAATTCTCCCACTGTTCTTTTACCTACATAATTTTCTGCATAAAATTTTGTTAAATCAGTCTTTGTGAGAACGCCTTGAACTTTATCACCAATACTTATTGCAAGAGAACTTATCTTTTCATCAAGCATCGTAGTAGCACATTGTTTGATTGTAGTATTTGGACTTGCCATGACAAGACCCTTCATAATTTCTTCCAGCGGGATTTCATCCATAATTCTTTGTGTTTTGTCTTCTAGAAGAAACAAAGCCAAGTCTTTTTCAGATACTATTCCAATGGGTTTTCCCTTATGAGTTACAATCAATCTACTAATTTTATGGTCTATTAGTTTTTTTACAACATCTGAGATTTTATCATTTATTTCAATCGTTATTGGAGCATTCATCAGATCCTTGGCTAGTTTCATGAATTGAATATCAAATCATATGAATAAAAGTCTCATGGAAGTTATCAGATTTGAGTATGAGATAGAATTTTAGGATATTTGATTGTCGTTATTGTTCAATTGGTGCATTTGTTCATTAACTTTAGTAATTGCGGTGTATAATTGAAACAGTAATTCATTACTGGGATGTGTTGCTTCCAATATCTTACGGTCAACGCCATATTCTTCTATTTTTTTCCACATATCATCAAGTGATAATTCAGAATTCAAAATACTCCCCAACTAATTGAATAATCCATATCTTTTAAAATTTTCTACACATGATTTTGTGATCGCAGTGTGTTTTTATTTTACATCGTAACTTTTCTGTAGAATGCTCTCTTTACTATTTCAACAATAGTAGTATAAAGAGCTACGATGATTGTTATTATTACAAGTAGTGAAATAGAAATGGGAGTAAATCCAAATTCTTTACCCAAAATTGTATACGGTATGATAAAGACAACACAAATAATTGCAATTGTGGCAAGAACAAGGTACTTTCCTGGTTTTGATTTTATCAAAGGTCTGCTGGTACGTATGGCAAGTACAATAAGTGCGGCAGAAAATACATTTTCAACAAACCAGCCAGTCCTAAATTGATCAGGCGTACTACCAAAATAAAGCAAAACTCCAAAGGTGGAATAATCTGCAACTGAATTTAAAAGACCAAAGACTACCATGAATTTTCTTATGAATTTCATGTTGAATTTGTGAGGCTTTGCTATCAATTCTTCATCCACATTATCAGTTGCAAGGGTCATCTCAGGCATGTCTGTGAGTAAATTAGTAAGAAGAATTTGCTTTGGCAAAGCTGGTAGAAAAGAAAGAAACGTTGACGCTCCTGCCATGCTAAACATGTTGCCAAAATTTGCACTAGTTGCCATAAACACATACTTGATAGTATTGGCAAAAGTTCTCCTTCCTTCTTTTACTCCATGAATTAATACCTCGAAATTCTTTTCCAATAGAACAATATCTGATGCTTCTTTTGCTACATCTACCGCAGTATCTACAGAGATACCAACATCAGATGCATAGAGTGCGGTTGCATCGTTTATTCCATCTCCGATAAAACCTACAACATTTCCGCTCTTTTTTAGTGCGACAATTATTCTCTCTTTTTGATTTGGTTCCACATCTGAAAAAATATCAATCTCATTTACATTGTGAAAAAATGCCTCGTTTGTCATCTGCCTTAACTCTTGGCCAGTCAAGATTTTTGGATTTGTCAATCCTATCTGTTTTGCAACATTTTCTGCCACAAGCTTGTTGTCTCCCGTTATTATTTTCAAGGAGATTCCAAGATCTTTGAGTTGATTTATTGTCTCAATTATCCCAGCCTTTGGTGGGTCAAAAAGAACCAGAAATCCAAGAAATATCATGTTGGTGTCATCTTCCTTTTCCAAGACTGTAGTTGTTACATTCTTGTATGATACCCCCAATACACGAAATCCTTGCTGACTTAGTTCTGTAAATTTTTGCAGAATCTGTTCTCTTACAGTTTCTATCTCAACTATCTCTGATTCTAATTTTGCATGTGAACATATTGATAACACATTTGATAGTGCGCCTTTTGTTATAATTATTCCCTCATTGTCTTTTGATACTAGTACAGTGAGCCTTTTTCTTGAGAAATCATACGGAATCTCGTCTAATTTTTTGCAGTTAGATACATCCAGGATCTTAAAGGACCGTATTGCTTGATCAATGGGATTAAGAAAACCAGTTTCATAAATAGCATTAAGATACGCATAAAAAAATACATCATCGCTTTCGTTTCCTTTTACATCCAAGCTTGATTTGATATGAACAACTCCATCAGTCAGTGTGCCTGTTTTATCAGAGCATAGTACATTCATACTGCCTAAATTTTCAATAGACGATAGACGTTTTACTATGACTTTGTAGCTTGCCATTTTTCTTGCCCCGTGTGATAAATTTATGCTTATTATTGCAGGTAGAAGCTGAGGAGTCAGACCAACTGCCAAAGATAGTGAAAACATCATCGAGTCCAAGACTGGTCTTGCAAGATAGACGTTGATTGCAAATATTGCAATTACAAGAATTAGTGTCACTTGGGTGAGAAAATAACCAAATTTCTTTACTCCTTGCTCAAATTCTGTTTCAGGCGCACGTAATCTAAGACGGTCTGCCACTTTACCAAACTCCGTTTCAAGTCCGGTTTTTACAACGACTGATTTTGAATTACCGCTAATCACATTGGTGCCCATAAATAGTGCGTTGGTTCTTTTGCTAGGTGGAAGGTCATCTGAAACTGGACTGGAGTTCTTTTCAACAGGGAATGTTTCTCCTGTCAAAACA
>JARLFW010000113.1 GCA_031296345.1 Nitrosotalea sp.
AAAAGATATTGTTTTAGAGGTCACATATCCTGCAGAGTTGGTAGCATTGATTTGTAAAGTATGTAGTCCATTTGATAAATGAGAAATATCAAATGACCAAGTAATAGAGGTACCTGGAACAAATCCAAGAATTGGAAGTACATTTGAATTATCTACATTCCAAGTCATGGATGAAATTTGTAAATTATCAGTAGCAGTGCCTGAGACTGGCACTGTAGGAGTCATAATGATCGAATTGTCAGACACGGATATGGACAGATTTGGGGCATCTCCAACCAAATTAGACGCAAAAGAAAAATCTACATGCCCTATGAAAGAAATCAGCACGACACCACCAGAAATCGATAACAGATATAAAATTTTATTTCCTCTAGAGAAAGTAATCTTCTTCATTTGGATTCGGGTATATTATACACGCCAAACAATATAGCCAGATGGGCAAACCCCATAGTTTTAAAATTCCAATTTGGAATATCATGAAGTTTTAGCAATGGATGGTCAAGTCATGATTTTAGGTACAGACCTATACAAAATCATCAAGTGAGTTTTCTCGAAGAGGTTGTGCATCATAGCCCATCTTGGATAAATCTGCTGCAAACTCGTCTACAAAACCGTGAACTGTATAGACTTTTTCAGGATTACATCTTTTTACAAGATCAATTAATTCATTGTAATCGCAATGGTCACTTAAGGGAATTGAATAATCATGACCTCGTGCAAATGAAAATCTTGATGATTGTGCCCATCCACTAAAGCCTATAGTAATTGCATCGTACTTGGACTTCATGTGTTTTACAAATGCATTTTGTCCACTCATGTTTGGTGCAATCATAAGCCATGGCTTTTTCTCTAAAAGTCCTTGCGATTCAGCTTCAGTATGACCTAGAGATTCGTTAAGATCAATGCCAAATTGTCGATACAAGTCATTTACTTTTTTTACAGAATCATGATAGTATGGCTGCCAGTGAGAAAACAAGTATGATAAAATCTGTGCCTTTCCAAGTTCATAGCCCAAAAGTATGACAGGTTTTCCTTTACCATAAAGTTCTGATATAATCTTATTTACTTTTTTTACAGTCTCATCAATTGTAGGAAATACATATTCTGGCATTCCAAAAGTGCATTCAGTAATAAGTGTCTTGCATTTTGGAGCCATTGCACCTTTCATAAATCCCCTATCACGAATTGAGATATCTCCGGTGTAAAAAACATCATCAAACAAGAGTCCTTTAGCACCAAGTATATGTCCGGCATCAATCATTGAAAAATTCTCATACTCTTCAACATAATTTTCAATTGAATACCCTCTTAGCTTTGCAATCTCGGTTGTCTGCTTTGATGCAATAAGTATGCCATTTCCACGTTGATTGTGCAAGTGATCCAGATGTGCATGCGATACAAAACTTATGCCGGTGCCCATTCCACGCTTTGGATCAAGGTTTACTGTTTTATCATCACGCATTACTACTATACCATTTGAGGTCATCTTGACTTTGGATTTCAATTTAAAATGAATTGCCATCAGATTGGATATAAATTGCAAGATTGATCCGGTGTAACACAAGGTGTAATTGGATCTATACAGATCACTTTTGTTTTTAGATAAAAATTAGTAAAGTGTTTATTCATACAAGGTAAATGAAAAACATGCTAAACGTTGCCATCTTGATCTCAGGTATAGGTAGCAACATGGAAAACATATTAAAATCAATTAAAAAAAATAAAATCCCAGTCAATCCCGCGGTGGTAATTTCAAATAAATCAGATGCAAAAGGTCTGGAAATCGCCCAAAAACTAGGAGTAAAAACAGAGATTATAGAGAGCAATGACCTCAAGGGAGGAAATTGGGAATATGACTCTAAACTAGTATCAGTTCTAGAAAAATACAAAGTTACTCCTCAAAATGGTTTGATATGCCTTGCAGGATTTATGAGAATAATGAGTCCAGAATTTATCAGGCATTACAAGGGAAGAATTTTGAACATACACCCTGCAATATTACCATCATTTCCAGGATTACACTCCCAGAAACAAGCAATAGAGTACGGAGTAAAATATGCTGGATGCACAGTACATTTTGTAGACGAAGGAGTCGATACAGGTCCCATAATTTTACAGTCAGTTGTTAAAGTAAAAGATGGTGATACTGAAGATGCACTTGCAAAAAGAATTCTAAAACAAGAACATAAAATTTACCCAAAGGCTGTCAAGCTATTTGCAAAAGGCAAGATCAACATAGTTGGAAGAAAGACTATACTTTCCTAAGTATCTGGTCCACTAAAAAAATACATTACAACAAGTTCTTTTTTATTGCCATGAAATTTGTGTGGAATATTTTTTGCAATATAGTATGACATTCCTTCTGACACAGGATACTCTTTTTTATCAACTAAAAGAAATCCGTCTCCTTTAACAATATAATAAATCTCGTCACTTTCATGTGGCTCTTGAGTGTCTTTCTCACCAGGGTCCAATCTAAGAACTCCAGCTGCAAGATTTTCTTTATTGATAAACGTATGAAAGTATGTATCGCTTTTTGCTATTTTTTTGATGTACTCTTTTGTATCAAAGTCAATTTTCAATGATGTCTTTACAGATCACATCTTAATGATTTTAACTAAAATTCATCCCAGACTACAGTCTGTGCTTCCAAAGATTAAATATCCAAAAAAGAATCCAAGTTTGTTTGACGGGACAAAAAATAGACGGCATCACAGTAGCAACTTCTGTCAAGGACAGAGTAAGAGCCGCTGTCAAGGAGCTACATAATTTAGGAATAACACCGTGTCTTGCCACAGTCCTGGTAGGCGACGATCCTGCATCTGCCACGTATGTTAAAAACAAGCAAAAAGCATGCGCCGATGTTGGAATAACAACCAAGGACCATAAACTTCCTTCTACATCTTCTCAAAAAGAAATGAATTCCTTAATTGATTTATTAAATAAAGACTACACTGTTCATGGAATACTAGTACAATTACCATTACCTAGCCAGTTAGATGAATTTACGACAACTTCGAGAATCTCTCCACTAAAAGACGTAGATGGACTGACACCTTACAATATCGGCCTTTTGACATCTGCAAGAGCAATACTCAAGCCTTGTACACCTTCAGGAATAATGGAATTGTTTGAATATTATAAAATTGACCTTGAAGGAAAAAATGTAGTTATAATAAACAGAAGTAATCTAGTTGGAAAACCGCTTTACAATTTAATGCTTGAAAAAAATGCTACGGTTACAACATGTCATTCTAGGACAAGAAATCTCAAGGAACATTGTCAGGGAGCTGATATCATAATTACAGCAATTGGTGATAGGAAAAAATTCATCCTGACTGAGGACATGGTAAAAGAAGGAGCAGTGATAATCGATGTAGGAACCGCAAGACTAGAAGAAAAAC
>JARLFW010000114.1 GCA_031296345.1 Nitrosotalea sp.
AATCTCTACTATACCATCAGAGTATTCATGGAAGAGTTCTATAATTTCATCAGATTTTGAATTTGACAATAACACTTTGACTCCCTTTTTGTCTAATGCCTTGAATTTGTTATACAGTCTTGTCTGGTCAGTAAAATCAAAATCACTATCAGTATAGCTTGTAAAACTTGCTGTACTACTTACTGGCTGATATGGCGGATCAAGATACACAAAATCTCCGCTCCCCACTCCCTTTAGCGCATCTTCAAAGTCTTGGCATTTTATGGAGACATCTTTTGATTGTAATACCTTACTTACTTGATACAAATTTTCTTCATTTATAATATTTGGATTGGTATATCTTCCAACAGGGACGTTGAATTTTCCTTTGCTGTTTACTCTGTATAATCCATTAAAGCAAGTCTTGTTCAAAAATATCAATCTTGAAACTATATCAATCTCGTTTTTGGGATTTGCCTCTCTTACCTTGTAATAGTATCCACTAGAATCCTTGGAGTAGTGTTGTGCATGTTTTTCTAAAGACGTTACAAGTTCCTTGACATTATCTCGTATAGTATTATACGACAACACAAGATCAGAGTTTAGATCAGAGATGAACCACTTTGCTTTTCGCTCTTTTGCAGCCAAAGAAAAAAAGACTGCACCCCCGCCTAGAAACGGCTCAAAATATCTATCAAATTTAGTAGGAATATTTTCTGATATTACTGGCAATAGCTGTCTCTTTCCGCCTGCCCATTTGACAAACGGTCTTGGAGCAACAGAGATTACATGATATTGTTGTTTCAATATCAATTAATTGTAAAATTATATTTCGTTTAAACAGATAACAAAAGATCACCCCCAGTGTAACTTTTTTTAATCAAAACCAAAGTTCAAGATAACTTAGTCGTACTAAAATAATAAAAGTAAAAGGAAAGGGAAGTTAGTCCCACTTAGACCAGGCTGCCATCCATCTGTAAGTCCATGTTGTTAGTTTGGTTCCTAATGCAGTCATTGTTACCGTTAACACGGCACTAGCGCCTGCACCCAAAGCTACCGGACTATCATAGAACTTTCCTACCTGTGGTTCTATTGGTGTCATGTATGGAGGCAATGTGGTTCTTGGGTATTTGAAAGCAGTCTCAAGAGGATCATCTATTGTGATTAGATTGATCATGTTGAACAACGACATGGACATTCCACAGAGTACACCGCCTATTAGGATCAAAGAGTGTTTGTTTCTCTTTGTTGCCCAATATGCCAAGTCCATCAGTATTGCCGATGGAATCCACATTGGTACCACGATGAAACTGTACGGATATCCTAAGGAGAACCATGCACCTTTTGCTATCCACGTATACACTGTCATTATCAGTGCATAGTATGTTGCCGTTCCTGGAACTCCAGTAAACGTTAGATAGTATGCTGCACCGACTGCGAGCATCAATGATTGTGATAATGTAAATATCACAAATGATGTCCACGCCCAGTCAGTATAGAAGATGTAGTCTCCTGCGTTGATTGTCAACAAGGTCGAGTTGACTGCTACCACTACTATGAATAAGTAGTGAGTACATCGTCTTAGCCAGACCATTGGATTGTATGCAGGAAGTGATGTATATAAAATTTTATGAAGTGCGAGATCAGCAGGACAAATTCAACTAGAGTTAGTTTGTAATAAAATAAAAGATAAAAGAGGATTATCTATCCGAAGAAGACACAATCAGTAATCAAGGTTAAGATCGCTACTGCACCAATTATGCCAGCGATTGCACCGTTGTATGTCTTAGCTTTTGAGGTACCTTCAGTCACCACTTTTACACAGAACATGTAACCTATTGCCTCGATGATTGTAAGGCAAGTTAATGCAAAGTGTGCGCTTGGCGGTGGATATGCCCAAGGATAGTATACTACTGCAACTGCTATTCCGGCCCATGTGCCTCCCCATAATGCGAGGAAGAAAGCTGTGATAATTCCGAAGTGATCTTCTGCACGTCGTCCTATCATTTTGCTTACGTCGGAACTTGAAGCTCCGCCACCAGTACCGAATCCTTTTGGTAAGGTCATTTGGATTTATTGACAGACATATGCTTTTAAATCTTTTCCCAAGATCTGTACAACTCACGTTAATTTGATCGCTTGAGAAAAATAAGAAAAGATGCGCTTTTGCGCGTTTATGGGATTGATCTACTGTACAATTTGCCCTCTAAGGCCATCTTGTACATTTCTGCAACATATGGGTTCTCTCCTGGGGTTTCTGCTCCAAGTTCGACGAGTCGTGCGTATACTCTTACTACATAGGCAAGTGCGCCCATGAAAGCAACGACGACACCCATGTTAAACATCCAGTGATTTGGAACTGCAAAGATCTCCTCTACATACCAGAAGTGCCACATCTCATTAACACCGATGGTAAACATTGTTGCCAAGTAACCAAGGATAGTCATCTTAAGACCTGTGTTCATTGAGTTGTTTGGACCTCTCAGAATTGGTACCTTTCTGTCATAGACAGCTACCATTCCCCATCCTATTGGAAGAGCAATGAAGTGACTGTATAACCACCAGTGTGCTGGTGTGAAGGCACTATCTCTGATTGATGTCTGGTGTAAAGATCCATCTACGAAGTTATCAACCTCTACTGATGCTGCAATTGATCCCAATGCGATGACGATAAGCCAGATCTTCTTCAGTCTCTGGATTTCGACTTCTTTTGGAATTAGTGCGGGCATTTGTGCCATAGACTTGTGAATGGTTCATACTTATTTAAACCGTAAGTTATAATTTCTACAAGATTAAGTATAATTCTTATATTTTCAAGCCCAAAATAATATCAATAATACTTTAAATCAAGACATAATATTGTAATAATCATATACTAAAAATCATGTTATCCATGATTAACATGGATGTTATACACATGTACTATCGCCAAATGGATCAGGCAGGGCAAAATATATATCGTTGTAGTTTCTCATTTGTTTCAGTTCAATATGGTCGATAAGAAGTTTATTGTGGCTGCAATAAGTGTGATAGTAGCACTTGGAGCAGTTGGACCATCAATGGCACAAATGTTCCAACATGCTGAAGCACATGGTGTCCAGGCACAACTACAGAGTCGTTTCGTAAGAATAGATGGTGAGACTTGGTCAAAACAATCTGTTCATACTGGAGACACTTTGACTGTATCTGGCAAATTCGTAAGTCTTGTAAACAGAGACATGCGAGGATGGTACACCGTTTACGGTGATTCACCAAACGCTGGTAATAGATGGGAAATTATGGCAAGAGATCCACCTGGTAACGTAATTACAATACCAGCTAACGGAGTAGTTCCATACACACTAACCATCAAGGCACTCGAACCAGCAGTATATCACATGCACACACAGCTTAACATAGCAAGCATCGGTCCAGGTCTCGGTCCAGGACAAACAGTCGTGGTAACAGGCGACCCAATCGTAAAACCAATTCCATATGCAAATGTGGCCTATCAATCAGTAGTGATAGCAGTTGGATATGCGATTACTTTCGCTACAAGACCGTGGCAAGTGATTTAAAACAATCACCCCCTCTCTTTTCATTTTCTTACTTTGAATTAGTATAAACTATTTTTCTAGAATAAAGACTTGGTTTTATTAAATTCCAAAGTCCACTTTCGAATAAAGTAAAGAGGAGTTAGAACTGATATGGGTAATGAAATAATCATTCCAAACGGCCATGAAATGCTCATCTGTATTACCAAGTCTACAAAAAATATTAGCACTTCAATTATGATACCATAGACTAGTTTTCGTATTCTATAAAATGCAAATATTTGTGTAACAAATGTAGGTATTACTGCAAGTATCATCTGAGTCTTGAGAAATTTTTCGGCCTTGTCATCTAGTGCCATTATATCATAACATAAGATTTGCTTGCAATTTTAGTGTTCAAGTTTAATCATCTCAAAATCAGGCTTAATGAATTCTCAATGTTAATAGGACTTGGATCCATATCATAACATCATGAAAGGTATACCTGTACAAATAATTGCATTATGTTTTGCCTTGGTACTAGTTACTACAATTCCTACTTCATATTCCCAGACAAATACCCAGGCAAGTAAATCACATACCATATTCATTATGGGATGTGCAATAAGTCAGGCTTGTTTTTTTCCATGCCAAATAACGGTTGCAAAAGGAGACACTGTAACATGGGTAAACAGGGATACTGTTAATCACATGATAATTAGTGGAAGCGGACAACGGGGTCCAGATGGATGGTTTTCAAGTCCTGTTATTTTCTCACATGGAATGTTTTCACATGTGTTTGATAGAAAGGGTGCGTTTCCATACTATGACAGCGTCAATACATATTCCCAAGGTGTAGTCATTGTAGATTCTCCAACAAACTCTAATTTTGTAAAACTCCAACAGTCATATTTTTCAGACTGGTGGTGTACAAGATAATCTAGTATTCTATCTTGACATCGTCAAAGTATGCACCAGTATCTTTCTTGGTCCACATTCCAACTTGACCAGATAGATAATTGTGATCATTTGCTTGAATGATTATCGTACCGTCAAGATATGCAGCAATTCCTTGTGAAGAAACTAATGCCTTTAATGTGTGCCATTCCCCTGGGGCAATTGTCACAGTCTTGTCATAGTTGCATATCAAAAAGTCAGGTGTATCCTTGCATAAAGAGAGCCTGTTTTTGTCCGAATCTGCCATCAAAACAAAATAATGTTTTGTGTCAATGAATCGAAGAATCATGCCGGCAGACTTGGCTTGGCTGCCTGATACAATTTTAAAATTCATGGTAACATTTTCAGTATCAACAGTTGGCGAATTTGGAATTAGTTGATAGTGATAGTCAGATGATGAATCATTTACAGGTACTCTTTGCATCACATTTGGTAAAGATGGTGCACTAGGTTCTGCTCGTATAATCCAAGAAAACTTGGGGTCAATTGATCCTTCAGCAAAACCTTCTGGGACTGTCCCATTTTGATATGAATCAAAGTTAATTGTCATCGAATGTTTAAAGCCAGAATTAATTTCAGAGTTGTAAAACGCATATGATATTCCAATTATTGTAATAATAGCAAAGACTGCAAGACGTTTCTTCTTACTAAACGGCTGTTTTTTTGCTGACAAGAATATCTACAGGTAGAGTGCAAATTGTGATTGATATAAAGATACCATTATATGAAAATAAAAAATTCAAACGTCAGGAAAATAAAATTATCGTTTCTTTTCTCGTTTTCTTGGTTTGTTCTTACTTCTCCATTTGTCAAAGCCCCATCGTGTGGCACCAAATGTACCAAGTGTAAAGAAGAGTCCCCCTACCATTAGAAAGATGAAACTATGATCAACAAAATACCAAAAACCAAATCCCAAGGTCGCACTAACAAATTGTAGTATAACAAAAGCTATCCACCTATCTACCATTTACAAAGTTTGGTAAATTGACATCTATTTACTGTTTCTCAATTTAGAAAAAACAATCAATCAAGAGTGACTTGGAAAATAGAAAAATGAAAAGAGAGGGAATAGTTTTCTACTCTGCAAATCCAGAGTATGCTCGTTCGCCGACTTGAGATATGTCCAATCCCACTTCTTCTTCTTTTGGTGTAACACGTACTCCACCTGGCCAAATTGCATCTTGGATTCTCCAAATGATGTAAGTCATGCCAAATGACCACGCTGCACCAAATCCTGCTCCCATACAATTAATTACAAACTGCATTGGGTTTCCAAAGAAGAGACCGTTGTGTCCAAATGGGTTGATTCTGACTTCACTGAATGCACCTGTAAGTAATGCACCTACAACACCACCCATTCCGTGTACACCCCAAGTATCCAGTGCATCATCTATTCTTGCCCTGTTCTTGATTAATACACAGTAGAAGCAGACTGTTGCGCATGCAAATCCTACTATAATTGATGCCCATGTTCCAATGAACCCAGAGGCTGGCGTAATTGCTACTAATCCAGCAACAGCTCCGTTAACCGCACCTATGGCGCTAGTCTTTCCTGTATGTGCCCAGCTTAAGAACATCCACCATATTGCTGCAACCGCAGTTGCAATGTTGGTGTTCTGGAATGCTTGTGTTTCTAGGAAACCAGCAAATCCTGCACTACCAGGGTTGAAACCAAACCATCCAAACCAAAGTAATGATGCACCCAATATTATAAGCGGAATTGAGTGTGGTTCAAATGGTGCTTTACCATATCCTATTCTTCTTCCCAAGAACATTGCAGTAGCTAAGCCTGCAAATCCTGAGGTGATGTGAATGACTGTTCCTCCCGCAAAGTCTTCTGTACCAATCTTGGCTAACCAGCCCATCGCGGTACCCTGACTTGCAAGAGACCAGTTTGCATGTCCTACGAAATCATAGATGAATGTGGTCCACAATACAATGTGTATCAAGAATGCACTCATCTTTACTCTGTCAGCATAACCAGCTATGGCAAGTGACGGAGTGATGGCAGCGAACATAAGCTGGAACATCACATAGGCTAAGTGTGGAATAGTTGGAGCATATACATCGGCTGGCGCATTGTGCGATACGTTATTCAAGCCTACCCAGTCAAGGTTTCCGATAAATCCAACAGAATCAGCAGAAGGACCAAACATTATCGAGTATCCAAAGACTACCCATTGAACACTGACAATTGCATAGACCATGAATGCTTGTAGTATAACTGTTAGAGAGTGCTTTCTTCTTGTAAGACCTCCATACAAGAATCCCACACCACCAGGAGTCATTATCATGACGAAGACTGCTGCTGCGTACATGAAGGTTGTATCTCCTGTGTCTATACATGGTGCATTACTTCCACCGAACGTTCCATTACCCGGAGGTATCATCGGCTGAGCACAGTGAAGCTCATTAGTTTTAGCAGGATTTGCAAGAGCCCCTAATGGGCCAAATTGAGCATGCGCATCCTCTATTGCCGTGAATCCAGATAACCCGACTATTAAGCCTGCGAGCACAAAAACTACCGGCCATTTGTGTTTTGTTACTATCTGCATTGGCGATTTAGAAATTGTCTCCAGCATCTTTGGATAGAGAAGTTTCTCATCTATAAAAGGCATTTTATCCTAAAATATTTTTTTTGTGATATTATACCATCTCAGATCAATATTTTGTAAAATTTTGGTATCATAGAATTTGAAAAAATTCTAAATAAAATTATTATACAACTTACAAACTAAACCACCCATGACAGAAGCAGGCATAGAAATTTTCATTGCAACTGGAGTAGCTCTTGTAATGACAATAGCAATTTACTTTGGTGAAAGAGCTCACAGGTATAATTTAGCAAAGAAAGGAAAAACCTGGGGAACCTACGGCTTTAGATACGAAGGCACAGGTCACGAACACGCCTAGAGTAAATCCCTTTACCATATTTTTGTAACATCCCTATAATTAGATAGATTGATTTATTCACAAAAGATGCTTTAACAAATAATGCGAGAAAATCTCAAAGAAGAAGAGTACATCATTGCATCACTTCCTCAAATTTGGGGAATAGCATTAGGATTAAGCGGTTTCTTTCATAAAAATAAAGAAGGCATTCTAATTCTTACAAACAGAAACGTAATTTTTGTCCCACGTTACATATGGATAACTGGAAAAGAAAAGGAGAGGTATTTTCTAGATGACAAGGCAAGCATAGGAAAGATGTCAGATTACAATGAATCAGATCTTAATGAGGATCTGACTGAGAATCCAAAATCTTGGATAATGCCATTAGATTCTATAACAGATGTTAGAAGTATAATAGCAAGAAATGTAAATTTCTTGCGAATAACATTTACAGAAAAAGGAAAAGAGAAAAAATATGATTTTGGAATTTCAAAAACGGTAACAAATTACCCTACTCGTCAACCTCTTGTTTTTAAAAATTTGGACTGGAGTCTGTGGGTAGGGTTGATAGTATCAAAACTAAAAAAACCATAGACTGTAAAACTATTTTTTCTCTTCAGCCTGTCTGAGCCTCTCTAGTGCCTGTGAAATGACAAAATCATCAACCGAGTCTTCTTTTTTTAGGAATTGTAGGTCAGTCACCTTCTTTTTGAACTTGAATATCTCAAGTTCATATTTTTTATTCTTGGGGGAATAGTTTGCAATTTGCAATGATGCAGACCCATTGTATTCCTCCATAAACTGTTGATAGTTATCTGATATTTTTAGCGATTTTAGGAAAACAGTTGTTTTCTGCAATATACGAGATTGACAATATAGAATAAATTCATAGTTTGTATCTCCTTCAAAGAATCTCATTTTGATTTCATAGTCTGGCCAATATTTTATTATATGATTCCAGGCGTTGACAAGTTTTTTTTTATTATCAAATATCAGGTAGATAGTAGGGCGTACATCAAATACATGATACCCCAGGCCTATAAAATCTTCAAACCACTCTATTTTTGAATCAGACATGTCAATTCCAAGAAGCAGGTATTGTATATAATTAGATTGCAAAAGTTTTCAATAAGAAAATTTAAGATGTCAAACAGTTCAGATTATTTTGGATATCATGGGAACTAGAAAGCGAATAAGCGAAATAATGAAGATGAGTGAAGAGGAGTTATTTGAATATATCAGACAAGAAGACAGTTCAATCCAATCAACTGACAAAATAGAGATGAAACCTTTTGAACATGGCATCAAGATCTTTTATTTCCATAAAGATGCTGAGAAACCCTACAAGACACGAGTTTTTCTAAACCCAGAAGAATCAGAATCTCTCAAATAATTTCAAAATCATCTTTAGGAATTAAATTAAAAATTAAAATGAAAAAAGTGTGTGATTATAGGATGGATTTTGATTTGAGTTCACGCCACTTGCCACGAGCCCAGAATCCCCATTTCTGTTTGTCTTCATTTGCATAGTAACATTTCTCATTATGAGGACATTCCATGCATTTCTCAGATGGTTCGATTGCAGGAGCAATATTATTTGTCAGCAAGGTATTGAGAATTTTTGCTCTACGTTTTGTTTCGTTTAAGAGCTTCTCACTTTTTGGAACATTGAATTCCATTTCATTTCCTTCCCTATCAAAGTAGACAATCACGCCTTCTGGTTTGTCAAACATGAATAGATATGAGTTCAGATGTATGAAATCTGCCGGATATGGCATTTCAGGTAATTTTTCTGAACCTCTAAAGAGCATCACTACTTCATCTTCAACTCTGTCAGCTCTACCGACAATCTTTACGTTAGAACCTGCATCGAGTTGACCATCAAGTGGTTTTTCCATGATGGAAAATGCGCTCTTTTTCATTATCTTTGACACCATCTGTTTGTGATTGCTTTCAGACGGATCCTTTCGATCAAGGTATGCATTTCTCAAACATCCGCTTACCTCATCTACTGTGATCTTTCCTTCATCAGCTACTTGCGGATTAATTGCTGCAAAGACTTGCTCAATGACATCGTAAACATCTACTCGCGGTGGTGAATCAGATGCTGCACGATAATTTTCAATTCCTTCCTTAATTTTGTCTTGAACCTTTCCAACAATTTTTGTCTTCTTGTAGCTAGCTTTGGATTCTGTCATTCTTTTGAGAAATGGAATTTCATCTATAAAAGGTATTTTATCCTAAAATGATCATTTTATGATAATATTCTTTATTTTATAATATTTTAAGCAATGATTTTAATAAAAGCATTTCATATGTGCAATGATTATGACCCTTAAGAAAATCGAGGCAGTATTTCCAAAAGAAAAATTGGATGCTGTCTTCAATGCTCTAACGCAGACTGACATAAGCGGGTTCACGTATTTTGATGTCAAGGGCAGAGGTGCCAGACCAAGAGAAATGGTTTCATCAGGCAGAGGAGGTCGTATTGAAGCTACGCACAATATCAACTCCATAGTCATTGTAATTGTCACTGAGAGTCAGTTACCTAAAGTGATAGAAGCAATACAAACTCATGCAGGTACAGGTCAAGCAGGAGAAGGAAAGATCTTCATCTATGACGTTGCTGATGCAGTAGACATTGGAACCAAGAAACACGGCGAATCCTCACTCTAAATTTCTTTTATATTTTAATTTAAAATTTTCACGTATTGAAAATATCTTAATGTATATAACTCCATAAAGCACAGAAAAGTCATGTTCTGGCCTGGAATGGGAGATCCTGCAAAACGCAAAAAGATGATCAGGTTTCTCATAATTTCAGCAGCAATAGGAGTTTCAGTTGTCTTGATTAGTACTACACTTATTTCACAAGTAAAGGCACAAGATCCTCTGTATCACAAATGTCTTTCTAAATCAGATATCCAATATCAGATAACTGCATCGCTAGAAGTTTCAGTGGATGGAAAAAAATGGATAAAACCAGTTAGTACTACAGATATGCCAGCAAATTGTGAAAAAAGGACTATGGTTTTAGCAGATGATGGGACCATTACCGGTTCATGGGTTAAGAAATACCCATTTGAGGTAGGCCAATTCCTATGGACATCAGGTTTTCCTTTACGTGACATGGATGAAACAAGATCAAAGATATATGAAAACGGCGCACAATCACCTGACTTTATTCATACCATAGTGCAAGATGGAGCTCACTATAAAGCAGAATTTGTCACAAAGAATGCTGGAGCCCCAACCTTTACACCTCCACAAAGTTAGACTTGAAAAAATAGTTCAGAATCAAATAACATGAAATAATTCAAAATTATACCAAGTAGAATAATTCAAAATTATATCATCTAAGGGACTAAATAAAAATAAGGAAAAAGAGTTGGAGTTTACCAGTATTTACCGTTGTCTGGGATCAGACCAATGCCTTCTCTTTCAAAGTGCTTGTTGAGTTCTGCGACCCATCTTTCTCTTGTGTCGCCACCAAGACCGTGCACTCTGAGCCAGAATGCAATTACTCCTAGAAGGAATACTGAGAACATGATGGTTGCGAATATGTAGACCATCACATCATAAAATAGCGGGTCGTAGTTTGGACCTATCTGACCTGCAAAGTTTGACAGTATACCTACGAGCATAGTGAATATCGTGCTCATCATAAATGAAAACACTTTAGGTGCGATATATACATTTCTGTAAGAACGAAAAGTTTGAGATCAAAATCAGGATTGAGTGTAAATTAATAAAATAAGAAAAAGAGATAATGATTAAGCTCTCTTTGCTTTTTCCGCTTGCTTTGCTTTTACGACAAAAGCAATGAAGATTCCACCGAATATTCCACCTGAAATGATTGATGCACCTACTACACCGTTTGCATCAAGGTATGGAGTACCGGAACCTGCGTGCGGATTATTTTGTACTGCCTGAACTTTTGCTCGTGCCAGTTTCAACTCTTCGTCTAGGCTGGTAATTCCACCGCCTGCTTGGTATTGAGCCGCAGCAAACGGAACGAATGTCGAGACTGCAAATAGAGCCAGGAGCACTGTTCCAATAATTATTGGTGTTTTCATATGAGTACCTATTCAGATTCGAATCCGTATATATTTAACTTTTATGCAATTATCACGACTGCGAAGATCCAAGTAACATTTATGTTTCGTTAAAAAACAAGCGCTTCGTGGGCCGACTTCATTCACACCGACATGGCAAGTCACATTCGACAAGACCGATTACTCCTAGTGCACCAACATGGGTAAAACAAAGCCCAGCTGAGATCGAAGAACTTGTTGTAAAATATGCAAAAGAAGGTCTCACTCCAAGCAAGATCGGAATAAAATTGCGTGATCAATATGCAATACCGATCACAAGACAACTTGTCAAAAAGTCAATTACAGATATTCTTGAAGAAAAGGGAATAAAGACAGACATGCCTGAAGACTTGAACAACTTGGTAACCAAGGCACTGGGTCTTCAAAAACATTTGAAGGAACATAGATCGGATAAAAGAAATGTCAGATCACTTGAGCTCTTAGAGGCCAAAGTCCACAGACTATCTTCATACTACAAGAAAATTGGTAGAATAGCCAAAACTTGGAAATATAAGGCAGTCATTGCTCAACTCGAATAATGGCAAAGTTAGACCAAGCATTATCTTATTTTCATGATAGAGTTTCTGATTGTATCAAAACAGGAAAAAATATTTCAGTTATTACACACCTTGATTGTGACGGTATAACTTCTGGTAGCATTGTAACGAAATCTTTGATCAGGGCAGGTGCAAAATGTACTGTAAAAACAGTAAATGAATTTAGCAAAAATGTTCTTGAGAAAATGAAAAATGATTCAAGACAATTTCATATCATAACTGATCTTGGCGGAGGATTTGCAAAGGATATCGATAATGCATTAGGGGAAGAGTGGATTGTAGTTGATCATCATCAGATTCCACAAGAAGAGTTTGATAATCAAAAAGTAATCAATGCATGGAAGTTTGATGTAGACGGTGGAAAGGATGTATCAGCTGGAGGAATGGCGTATCTAGTATCAAAGGGACTACACAAAGAGAACACAGACTTGGCATGGATTGCAGTTGTTGCAGCATTAGGGGACAGACAAGACCAGGGCGAGAAGAAATCTTTCACAGGACTAAATTTAGAGATTGCAGCTATTGCAAAAAAGAATAATCAGGTTGAGATTGATTTAGACATTTTACTGGTTGGAAGAGAGACAAGATCACTGCCAGATGCACTTGCATTTACTTCTCAGCCTTTCATAGAGGGCCTAACATGGAATCGTGATGCCTGTCTTTCACTGTTAAATTCATCAGGAATAAAACTAAAAGATGGTAGTAGATGGAGAGTTCCTGCCGAACTTTTAGAGGATGAAAAAAGAACTTTACTTCAAACTATATCAAAGTACATTTCTACAAAAAATGCAAGCGATATTCTAGATGAGCTAGTTGGATATACCTATACATTATCTGGCGAAGATAAGCGAAGTTTTCTTCGTGATGCAAGAGAGTTTTCAACAATGCTAAACTCTTGTGGCAGAATCCGCAAAGCCGGAGTAGGGGTTGCAATCTGCATGGGAGACAGGACCAAGATGTTAGAAGAGGGTGAAAACATTTTGGTGGAATATAGAACATTCCTAAGAACATACATGAATACACTTTCAAGTGAGAGATGGAGAATAACTGATAACGGATCATACTTGATGGTAAATGGAGAAGGTCTTGTCCCAGAAAATATGACAGGTGCAGTATCATCACTTCTTGGCGGTTCACAGAAAAATACTGGAAAGATAATCATACTAAGAACAAATGGTGATGAGGGGACGATCAAGTTCTCCTCACGCAAATCTACTGGTTGCAAATCAGAAGTTAATTTGGGATTACTAATGCGAGAATGCGCTGCCAAAGTTTCAGGTGTGGGAGGAGGACATGCAGCAGCCGCAGGAGCAAGAATTACAAAAGACAAATTGGATGAATTCCTAGATCATCTGGAAAAAAATGTCTCTAGAATGTAAAGTTGAAGTGTTTCTGAATAACCTTTCAGAGAAAAGGATGGATTCCATAAGAAAATCTTTAGAGCCCGATAATGTTGATTTTCCAGAAAATCTTTCGTTTAAAATAGAAAAGCAAGACACATCTCTAGTTTTTACATTTGAGGGTAAAGGAAATATACGAACATTGATTTCTACTATTGATGAAGTTCTTGAACAGACTCAAGTTGTACTCAAAGTGACTAGTTGATGCTTGATCCAAAACTTCTTCGAGAGAATCCCGAGAAAATTAGAACCATGTTGGAAGCAAGAGCTGTCAAATTTCCTCTTGATGATCTAATATCACTAGACAAGGATAGAAGAGAATTAATTATAAAAACTGATGAATTAAGAAAAAAAAGAAACGAAGTATCATTAGAAATTTCAAGAATAAAGAAATTAGGTAAAGACGCATCTGAACTAATAGGACAAATGCAAACAGTTTCTGATGATCTTCGCAAATTAGAAGAGACTCAGATAAAAGTAGAAGAGAATTTCACAAAACTTTCTTTAACATTGCCCAATATGGTACACGAATCAGTACCTATTGGAAAAGACGATACTGCAAAC
>JARLFW010000115.1 GCA_031296345.1 Nitrosotalea sp.
ATTCTTGCTCACCATAGCTGCCTTGGTAAATGCCGCAATCTTACTAATGGATGCGGTTGCATTCAATCCTCACAATTCTCAAATTGCATCAATTGCTGAAGCTTACAAAACACTTGTGCCTTTGTTCGGAGCAACTGCCGGATTAGTTTTTGTGATTACTTTGCTCTCGTCAGGTATTGCCTCATCTGCTGCAGGAACATTAGCAGGTCAAATAATAATGGAGGGATTTTTGGGGAAAAAAGTCAATGTATGGTTACGAAGAATAATTACAAGATTTGTAAATGTAATTCCAACTACTATTGCAATACTACTTGGTTTTGATCCTTTGCACATACTGATCTACAGTCAATTCCTCCTCAGCATGATGATACCAATTGCAGTAATACCAGTTGTCATACTTACAATGAATAAAAAATTAATGGGAGTTTTTGTCAATAGAAAAATCACAACAATAATTGCATGCCTTTTTGTTGGAATAGTTTTGGTATTCAATATTCTGTCACTTATCAGTCCATCATCATAGAATAATTTTAAAAATAAAATTATGTGACTACTTTAAACTGGATATTTTTCTTTTTGAGGAATGCAACGAGTTGCTCTGCGTGTTCCTGGCCTTGCGTCTCCAAACTCAGTGTTACCCCAGCTGTTCCTGCAGGAATGCTTGAAGATAACCTATCATGGATTACATCTACAATATTTACACTAAGAGAAGATATCTGGTCTACAACTTCCTTTAGTGCCCCTGGTTTGTCTGTCAAAAGTATGAATATCTTGACCATTCTTCCCATCTCGGTGAGGCCTTTAGCTACGATTTGGCCTAGCAGATACATATCCACGTTTCCTCCTGACAATATTGGAACAACTTTTTTGCCCTTGGAAGGTTTTTTGTCAAGCAGATATGCAAGCCCTACAGCACCAGCAGGTTCTACAACCATCTTGGCTCGTTCCATTAACAGAAACATTGCCTTTACAATTGCAGAATCATCTACTAGAACAATGTCGTCAATTAATTCATTTATGATTTTAAATGTAGATTGACCTGGTGTCTTGACAGATATGCCATCTGCGATTGTCCTATGACCTGAAACTGATTGTAATTTTCCTGTATCAAATGATTTTTTCATTGCAGGAAATCCAGATGATTGTACTCCTATCACTTTGACCTTTGGGTTTTTTGCTTTTACTGCGATTAGAACTCCTGCAGCAAGTCCACCTCCACCTATTGGAACATAAATTTCATCAACGTCGGGAAGATCTTGGATTATTTCTAGTCCGATTACTCCCTGAGCTGCAATTACAGTTTCATCATCAAATGCATGGACCATTGTTGCGCCAGTTTTTTTTGCAATCTCGGTTGCCTTGGCAGACGACTCGTCATATATGGCGCCCTCCAAGATTACTTTAGCACCGTATGATCTGGTTGCTGAAACTTTGGCAGGTGATGCAGTTACAGGCATTACTATGGTGCATGGGATTTTTTCAAGTGCAGACGCATATGCAACTCCTTGAGCATGATTTCCTGCGGAAGCCGCAATCACTCCTTTTTTCTTTTCTTCTTTTGATAAACTTGCAATCTTTGCATAAGCTCCTCTTACCTTAAACGAACCAGTCTTTTGCAGACATTCAGATTTTAGATAAACCTTGGAACCTGTCATAATACTAAACGAGTACGAACTCTCAAGTGGAGTTCTACGAATTACGTTTTTCTGAATTTTTTGTGATCGTAGTATATCATCAAAAGTGACGTTCAACAGAATTTTCAACCAATCTCGGTATATTTGGCTTGTTGAATACTATTGCTCCAAAATGTGTCATGTATTTTTGATAACAAAATGTTATTTTAAGCAAAAAATGCAAAATTTGTTCCTAGTTTAATAAGATTTTCAACGATCAGGAAAGGGCTAAATAATATCAGGATTAGAACACAGATCTAAGTCAAGGGGTACACTGTGTCACCTGGCGTCAACTCCCCAAACTCTGGCGTCGATGATACAGTCCAGCCCCTTGGCTAAATTATGCTACTTTTAAAAAATACAACGATATAAACAATTTTTTTATTTTTTTAGAACTTTTACGGCGTTATCCATCAACACAAGCAAGTTTGTCTTGGTCTGCTCTGATATTCTGTACAAATTTATGTTTCCCTGTCGTATGTTGTTTTTTAGATACTCTAAATTAAAGTTGCAAAGACATCCTTCTTCTGCTGCGATCATTCTGTTCTCATCAATCATAACAGATGTGGTATGATATATTTCAATTAACATATTATCAAGCTCTCCAAATAATCTATCTCTGTTTGAAACAAGTTTTGTGTGTTCTGCATGTGATACTTCGATTGATTGAATAATATCCTGTGTTATGTCTTCGCGATTAAATAACACTTCAAATAATTTTTGGTCATCCATTTCCTGATACCCTTTCTGTTTGAGTGTTTCCTCAATTATCTTGTCATTTTCAGGACCTACTTTTACCTGAAGCTTTGCAATCATGTCAGAAATATCTGAGAGTTCTTTTTGGATCTCAATTACTCGGTGGTCAAGTTTATAGAACAACAATGCATGATATTGCAATGACATGTGTCCTGAAAGAAGATAGTTTCCCTCTTTTATCTCAAATTTTATAAAACTTCTTCGAAGATCTTTCTCTGCAGTTGCAGAAACGCCCTGATTGTCCCATCCTGGGAATTCATTGAGAAATTCATCAAAGAACTTTCTAACTTGTGCAGGATCAAATGATTCTTGGTCTGTTACTGTACCATCCCCCAGCATTACCTTTAGAGGAACTTTTTTTGTAAGATTTGCAATATGTTCTTGAAATAAAGTACGCGCAGTTTCTGCCTTGTCACTCATTGATTTTATAAAAGGATCAGGATTGCTTGTGGGAATTTGCACTAATTGACTATGAAAAACATCCACATAAAATCGATAGGTAATTTAAATATGCAATAAAGCCAGTTTCATCACGGTAGCAAGAAAATGGCAAAACCCTCCTTTAAGAAGATAGTATGCTGGAACTGCGATGTAGAAATCATACAATACTTTGATATAAAATACAAAGGAGAAAGAGGAGTATGTCCCGTATGCGGAGTCAATTTCCCATTAGAGTGAGCAATAATGAGTGAAAATACTGAAGATCCATCAAAAGATACTCCCACAAAGAGCTTTGTAGATATGATACTAGGTGGTGGCAAGTCTGGCACCTTGGATTCTGAGAGCCTCATCAAAGAGACACAGAAAAGAGTATGGAGTTCACTTAAGAAAGGATACGAGTATGACTATTCAGTAGACGAATCTGACACGTTTCTACGTAATCACGTATCACAGAAAATACACATGATAGTCATGTTCGTAGATCTTGTTGGTTCAACCGATATGGCGTTACAACTTCCACCAGAAAAACTTGGAATCATAATAAGTTCATTCTCACAAGAGATGCGTTCAGTCATACGTCACCATGGAGGTTATGTCTTAAAGTATGTGGGTGATGCAGTGATAGGATATTTCGTTGCAGAGGAAGGCACTCTAGTGATGGCAGATAGCGCAGTAAACTGCGCAAAGACCATGATTGACGTAATTGAAAGAGGAATAAATCCAATTCTTAGTGAATATGATTATCCAGAATTGCGTGTAAAGATAGGGATGGACTTTGGAGAGAATGTAATAGTTAGATATGGTTCTGATGAAGCAAGATCGCATGTTGATATTTTAGGTCCTTCAGTAAGTATTGCCGCAAAGATTACTGCTCTTTCAAAACCAAATCAAATTCTGGTTGGAAATGACATATATGAAAAACTTCATCCTAAATTGAAAAATCTCTTTGAATCAGTAGAGTGGCCAGATAATAGCTGGTCTTACCAAGACAAGAAGACTGGAAAGACATATCCCGTTTATGCATTACTCCATTAGACAGTAAATCTGTCAGGGCACTCTACATGTTCATAGTGATGATCTGTAAATTTTTGGTCTACAATATACATTATAATTTTGTATAAATCTGTAGAATTAATATTTTTTTTACATTTTAAACAATGCATTGATATTGTTTTTGACATTAAACTGCTGTCGATCGGGGCATTCTATAAGGATCAGCGATCAACGGAATTTGATAAAAAACGACTGACACTTGACACTTTTCTATATCTAACGCGTATTTTTGTGAGTAAACATGAAATAGAGGGCAGCAAGAATTCTACTCATGTGGTATTTTGATGCAAGAAGAATCATGGAAACCTTTGGGCAACCATTTGATATGGTAAATTCGCCATTTGCATTTCCAAGACTGCCACCACGTGCAAACCCTCCATTAGGAATTGCCAATGCTGGAAGAATAAAAGACCAGATAGTGCATGATTCCGACATGATGATGGGCAAACTTACAGGTTATCATACAATGTTTCAGAGATATGCAGCAGGCTTGTTTAACATGACACCCAATGCGTTCATGCCAGGACATCCAATGCATGCAAAGATGCAACCAGTTGATACACTAAAAGAAGAAAATGAAAGATTGCGACAAGAAAATCTTTCGTTAAAAGCAGGCCTTGATAAAGAAAAGAAAAAGTAACCTCTTACTTTTTAAAGCCTAAATGTTCTACCATAAACATGCAAAAGACACCAGATCAAAAATGGAAAGAACAGATTATTCAATATAGGAAAAAGTGTCAGAGCATTTCAGAGATATCAAAATCAATAAGATATGTTGGGTTGGTAAATGAATACGGGACTACACTTACAGGAATTTTAAGGCCGGGACTTACTACATTGTTATCCAGAGAATCTGCAAGAAATGAATTCTTTCTTGTTTCGACTTTATTAACAATGCGAAACAAGGCAAGTTCAGCCCTTGGAAAGATGGACCACGTAGTTTTCAGACATGAAAAAATCACGGTAATTGCATTTCAAAGAAAAGAAGGAATTTACTACATCTCAATAAACAAGAATACATCTCCAGATATTGTAGTTAAAATAATGTTAAAAATTAAAAAAATTATTTAGAGTGGAGCAAATCCGTGGAAACCACGTGCTTGTTTTGCACCATCATCAAATGAGGGCTCAAATAATGACACCATGTACTTGTCTGGGTCTAACACAATACAGTTTTTGCCCGCCTTGTGTGAAATAATGTCTCTGTAAATTGGGACATTTTTTGATTTGAGTTCTTTTACTGCAGAGTCTATATCGCCTACGACAAGTCCTACAACTATACCATTTTCAATAGATGTTCCAGTGTTAATGGCCTTGATTGCAGGATGGAGTATTACCGTTGCACCCTCTTTTGCCAATTCTACCCAATTTTCTCGGGAATTCTTAATTGGCAATCCAATTACCTCATGGTAAAATTTCAGAGATTTTTCAAGGTCTGAAACTGCGATGATTACGCTGCCAAGGTGTCTGATATTCATACCCCAAGTAAACACATGGAGGTGTTAAAGGATTTTGGTACCTATACTACTTGCACAAGCGTCTCTGTACGCTCAACACCGTTGATATTCTGAATCTCGGTTGCTACGTCCTTTAACTGTGACAATTCCTTTACTTCTATTAGGGCTACTGCATCAAATTGACCACTTACTGGAAAAGAGTCATAGACTGATTTTACCATGCGGAGTCGTGCCGCTATCAATTTTTTCGGAGATTTGACTAGAACTACGGCTTTGACCAACCCATATCTACCTCCACTTCAATCAAAGTCTCTGTTGAGACAATTTCTTTTATTTTCTTAAAGTCTATTACAACATTATTGATCTCTTCAATCGTTCCTTGTAGTACAACTGCAATGTCTGCCCTTCCTGTTACAACCATTATTTCTTTGACAATCTTTCTTGCTTTCTTCAGAGATGCAATTACTATGTCAACTTTGCCAGGTTTTACAGAGATTAAACAAAGAGATCGCATGTTTCCTGTAATAGAGTAATCACGGATAAGTATTATGTTGAAAAATTATGAAATAATGCCTAATCGTCGCTTGCTTCTTGTGAGCGTGCTTCTTCCAAGTATGCCTTTCTTGCTTCAAGCTCTGCTTCCTTGTCAAGACCAGTGTCGTCTTCAACTACTATAATACCATCATCTTCCTGAACTATGTCTTCTTTTAGTTTGGTCTTTTCTTTTACCTTGCCCTTTGGAGCTTCCTTCTTAGCTGGTTCCTTTTTTGGAGCTACTACCTTCTTAGCTGGTTCCTTTTTTGGAGATACTGCCTTCTTAGCAGGCTTTTTCGCTAGTTTTTTCTTGTCCTTTGTCATAAGACGATTATCAAACACGTAACATCATCCTTTTAAACTTGTCTTATAATTGAGCCACCCGGCCTTTTTCTTAATTTACCAAAGGAAATACGCCGATATTCGCATGTGTTGTATAGATAGGGCTTGAGAGAGCCCGGATTTTTACAATCTCAAGACATGTCCAGTAGAGTTTTCAATGTTTCATAGATTCTATAACCCACATTTAGGACACTGGAATCTAGGCCAAGTTTTACAATTAATTTTATTAAGAATACCAATACATTTCAAATCACAAATGAACCATATTCAAAAGGGCGTAGTTTTAGTTCTGGTTGCAGTTTGCATAACAGGAGCATTTGGAATACCGTTAGGCGATCCTAAATTTTTAGTCGAGGCATTTGCCCTTGAATTTTCATTTGTAGCACTTGCCATAGTCTCTGCAAAAAATTTCAGATATGCGTACATACCAAATTTCATCATTGCAATACTAGTAATTGTTGGCAATACTATCTCGCCCAAACATATTGAGATCATGTCTACATTACATCCATTGTATAATGGAATTGTGTTGATTGTTGGAGGATACATTCTGCAAGGATTACTCTTGATTACCAATACTCTAGCATACAAAAAATACAAGCAAGTCACATCAAATAATAAAACTACCTAAAATTATGAATATAACATTTCAAGACATTGAATATTTTTAGCTGAAAATTTAGAAAAGCAGTTTAACAACGAGTATATACAACATTTACTAAAAAACAAAACAGAATGGATGCCAACCTTAGAACACATAAAATACACGACCTGTCTCATTTTGGATTACGAATTGTAGTTGGCGTGTTCTTTATTGTTCACAGCCAGATGAAGTTTGGCAGTGGATTTGGTGGCTTTCTTCAGAGTAAGGGTCTTCCTCCAGAGATGGCAATACTCATAGGATTACTAGAATCAATAGGTGGTATTCTTTTGATAGTTGGAGTACTGTCAAGAATAGCAAGTGCACTTATTGCAATAGACATGCTTGGAGCAATAATTTATGTTAAAAAAGCGCAATCATTTTCAGGCAAAAATGGCATAGAGCTTGAATTGTTGGCATTTATCATTTTGATAACTATAATGGTTTTAGGACCTGGGAGAATATCACTATCTCATTTAATCAAAAAGATACCCAGATTTTTACAATAATTTTTGTAACTGATTTAGTCCACTTTGGCTGAATCCGTTTCTGATTCGAAATCCAGTACTACTGCTTTTAATGCAATCTTGACACCCCTTAGAATTTTTGAGTTGGTTTTTGAGAGGAGATTAAAAATCACACATATGATATGTTTTCATCACATAAAAGTTAGATCAAAGAAATATTGATTGTTTATTATTCTGAAAATCGTAGAGCAAACATGTTCTTGTCATATTTGACATCTACCTTTTTTTGAAACAGTTCCTCAAAAATTAGTTCCAAGATTATTTTATTGTATAATGACCAATTTTTGCCAAGATCATGCTTCATAACAAAAGTATGGGTACCGTCATCAACCATGTGGCTGACATGAACCGAGGAGTTTAGCATTTGCATTTCAAACCAGGTCATAAATGAGTTGACATCAGTCTCTCCCTTCATGAACATTACAACATCTCTCATCTCATCTTTGCCAAGAGTGCTTGCAATTTCTATTACCTCCTTTTCTTTTAAATTTTGGAAGATCTTGACAAACACTGGTTTGTTAAGACTGACCAGTCCAACTCGTGGCTGATAAATATCCCACTCTAGAAATCTCTTCAAGGCCTGAGTAGCAAGCGTGTTTGTAGTTACCTGATGGTGCTTGGCTTCTTTTTGAAGTTTGTCGATAAGTTCAGTATCAAATCGAAATGTGATAGTGGTTGTTTTTTTCTTGACATCAGTTGCGTCTTTCATTGTATATCCAAGCTTTTGTCTATTTGAAAATGATAAACTTGTCGCATGATTTACAATTCCATCAATACACTTTGTCTTACAATGTATACTGCCATGATTTATTCTAGTTTTGACTATATACATACATGGTAGAAATTAAAGTCAAGATACAGATTGACGCACCAATAGGAAAAGTCTGGAATGTCATCTCGCAAGTTGACAACGATTCCGAATTTTGGAATGTTACCAAAGTGGTAAGAAACATTTCAAAGAAGGAAAATGAAGTAGTGCGAGAGGTAGTACTAGACAAGGTCGACAAATGTAACCAGACAATAACTTTCTTGCCACAAGAAGCAGTACATGTGAAATGGACAAAAGGAACAATAACCGGCACAAAGGACATGTCTTTGACCGTGTTTGGAAGTGGAACGCTTCTTGAAGTCAAGATGAACTATAACATTTCAGGTCCATCTCGCTTCTTCCCAGGAAAGTTGACAGAAAGACTACAGATCGAGGCCGAATACGCGTTAGACCGTATCAAGGAAAAATCCGAGGGCAAGCCGCATGTAATCCCAATGGAGCCTAGAAAATTCTGGGCCGACATGATAAGAGGATAGCGACAAACCTTGCAGAAAAAAGAGGGATTTACGCCAGAGGGTGTAAATTAACTCTCCCAATTTTTTACTCTTTAAATTGTGAAATTATCATTTGTGATAATTCACGGACAGACTAAAAGGATGACAGATGCCAACAGTATCAAGGAAATATCATGTCTCTTCAGATAGGCCACATCAAAGGAATCAGCATTCGTTTACATTTCACGCTAATTATCACTTTTGTTCTAATTGATTGGACTCTCTCCACATATTTTATGCCAGAATTCATCAAAGGTCTCATGCCAGTCAATTACTGGTTCATGGGTTCTGTGGGAGCTGTAATTTTGTTTTTTTCAATTTTGTTACACGAGTTGGCGCATTCAATGGTTGCAAGAAGGTATAGCATACCGGTAAAAAGTATCACATTATTTATTTTTGGAGGAGTATCAGATATTGCAAAAGAGCCCACTGATTTTCATCAAGAGTTCAAGATGTCAATTGCAGGTCCGCTTGCAAGCTTTGGACTAGGGGCAATCTTTGCTCTCTTCTATTGGCTGGTTTCAAATGATATGAGTTCAGGCAATGTCATCTCATATCTTGGGCAGATTAAAGGAATCATGTTCTATGCTGCAATTTCTAATATCATACTTGGTGCATTCAATCTAGTTCCTGCATTTCCTCTGGATGGCGGCAGAGTCTTACGGGCAGGACTGGTAAGATGGAAAAAAGATTATCATGATGCAACAAAGATTGCAACAACAATTGGTGTACTGATATCATACATGTTCATGGGATTTGGATTTATGATACTACTTAGTGGTGATTTTATCGGCGGTTTGTGGATATTATTGATAGGTTGGTTTTTGCACAATGGCGCCCAGTCATACATGTCACAATTTGAGCTAACATCTGCATTAAGAGGAGTGATTGTTGGAAATATCATGAATACAAAAATTATATCTGTTAAACGGGATGTATCTATTGATTTTGCACTAAGGAATTTTTTTATGACAAGCATGAAAAGCGAATTGCCCGTAACGGATGAACAAGGCTATCTTTTAGGAATGATCACTCTAAAAGACATACTGGTTATTCCGCAAAATAAAAGAGATGACGTCAAAGTCCAGGAGATAATGATTCAAACAGGATATCTTGCAATTATGCAACCTGACATGGAAGTTGAAAAAGCCTTCATACAAATGGTTCAAAAACGTGTTGGGAAGATCTTTGTGTGTGACAAAGATGGCAAGCTCTTCGGAGTTGTAAGCAAAACAGACATTATTGATATAGCAAGTGAGCGACAAAAATATCTTCATGCAATAAAGAAAACAAGTTTGTAAAAGTTACAATCTGCAAGTTGTTGGAACACAACGGATTGAATTTGTGCAATAGCAAGTGATTTAGACTTTTATGTGTGAAATTAATCGCATAGTTTAAGACTCGAGAAGGGGTTCTTAGTGACATTGTCACTTGTGTTTCAGAATACTGCATTGAATAAAATGCTAGAGTCCAATCCGTACTATGATTACATGTTAAAGGGGTTTGATTTTACAATAAAATACAATGCCGCACTTTTAGATGCAAGCTCAAAGGCATTTGAAACTTTTCTAAATGCAAATAAAGGGACGGCCCAGAACATCAGAAAAACTATTAGATCCTCTTTTGACACAACTCTGCGAGATGATCTAAATGAGGATTCATTGGCATCAAGCATTACAGACTATGTCGAAGCTTGGGCAAAACTGTGTGATCTTTTTGGATATACTCAATTTACTGCCAACGCCTATGACCTATTCTCTTATGCAAGCGTGATGCTTGAACCGTTGAGAGATAACATCAACCGAACCCCATCCGAGGTCATCGATATGAAAGGTAGATTCAATCTGCTTCACTACAAGTCAGAGCATCCCTCTGAACATAAAACCCCGCTTCTTGTAGTATACTCACTTATCAACAGACACTATATCATGGATCTCTTACCTGATGTCAGTGTCATAAAAAATCTCCAAAGACAAGGCTTTGATATCTATGCAACTGATTGGGGAACCCCCACATCATGTGACAAGGACTTGACACTTGAGACCTATGCAGAAGAATATGTAGAAAATGCAGTAGAAAAAATCAAGGAGATAACTGGCTCTGACAAAGTATCATTGTTTGGCTACTGTTGGGGAGGACTATTTGCACTCATTTACACTGCAACACACCAAGAAAATGTCAAGAATTTGATTCTACATGCAACACCGGTGGACATTGATAAAAATAAGACAATAATAGAAAATTGGACTTCACATCTTGATGCAGATAATCTGGCTAAAGTATTTGGCAACATACCTGGATGGCTTCTCAACCTTGCATTTCTTATTCGCAATCCCATAGAAGCAATGCTAAAGTATCCACGATATTTTAGCGAACCCCGAAGCCGTGATGAGGTTAGACAGTTTTTTGCAATTGAGACGTGGCTATACGACAGTACTCCGATAATAGGAGAAGTTTATCGCGAGATAATCGACCAAGTGTATAAAAAAAACCTTTTGATAAAAAACCAAATGAAGGTAGGTTCTGATATTATAAACTTGAAGAATATCACAGTACCACTTTTAGACATAGTTGGTACTAGTGATGATCTTGTACCTCCATCAGCGAGCACTTCGATAATTAATGCAATAGGTAGCAAAGACAAAAAACTAATTGAATTTCCAACAGGTCATGTAGGTCTTTGCGTTAGCCAATTAGCTCATGAAAAACTCTGGCCAGAGGTTGGAGAGTGGATAGAACAAAGGTCATGATGATTTTAAAATTTACAGAAGCAATGACGTAAAACCAATTACCATGCTAGAAAATCAAACAGCCATTTTATAATGATTATCACATTTGATATTTAATCGCTCAAGTCAAATACCATGATTTGTAGATTATACACATGGGTTCAAAGATAGAGGAACTTTTAGTTGGCAATTACATGTCAGAGTATCCCATATCAGTCAAGCCAGAGATACCATTTGAGACTGTTGTTGAGTTTATGGATGAGAATAGATTTTCAACATTAATTGTCATGGATGAAACAAGCCTGATGCCTCTTGGAGTATTTACAGAAAGAGGAATCATCAAGCATGTTGCATCTGGCAAAACCATGGACCAAAGCATCAAGCAAGAACTCATCCAGCAGTTTGTTTCAGTCACACCAGACACTACCATTATTGAGGCTGCAAGATTGATGATATCTAAAAAATCAAGGGTTTTAGTATTTGCAGATATGGACAAACTGGTTGGAACAATCACCGCATCTGACATGATAAGAGCATTTGGGGAAACAGACAAGGCTCCTAG
>JARLFW010000116.1 GCA_031296345.1 Nitrosotalea sp.
TCTGGATAATTTTTCTTCCAAAGCAGTGCAGGCTCTGAAAATCCACTCCCAACATCTAGAATCTTTTTTGCGTCATCTAGTTGTGCCATCTTTCCTACTGTATTGCAAAGATTTGATTGAGCATCAACTGGATTTTTTGTAGACTCGTCCCAGTATCCAAAATTGAGGAAATTTCCTCCTGTTGAAATCTGCATCAGTCCTGAAAGGTAATTGTACAGATTTACAACATCGCCTTCATTGCGTCTTAATGTCCACAAGATTACATCCATGGGATTGGGATTATTCACTATGAAAAATGGTCAAGATTGGGGGCTATTAAGATATGAATTTCAAACTATTGTTGTAAATTAGTTGAACTTTTTATTTGACCTGTAAACCATTGAATGTTATGGATGCATGTGATTCCAGGACTAGAGCATACAAGAATGGCAAGACCTTTGATCAATGCAAAGAGATTGCAAAGACACTTTCTTTAGAACTGGAAGAAAAAATAAAACAAACTGGTCAAGTGGGATGGGATGTAATTTTGGAATCTGCTCAGCATGACGAACTTGTCTATAAACTCACTCTGAAATATCTCAGACAAGATGGATATGACATTGGAGACTGGAAGCGACCTCTTGTAAAAAAAACTATTTCTTAGGTTCTACAGCACAGCTACCATTTTGTGATCTTATTTTTTTGGCCATAATGATTGGAGTTGAAAGAAGAACTGGAATTGATATTGCAATAAATATGGTCTGTACCTGTGCCTCAAAGCTTGTCAGAAACAATGTAAAAGTTGTAGCTCCTGTCCCAAAACCAAATAGCATAGTAAAAGCCGTTCCAGCACATGTTGGACATCCGACAAAGAGTCCTGTTATTGCGCCAAATGCTCCTAATTTTCCTCCGCTTTTTGCAATTGAAAACACTGTTGATGATACTGCAAAATTCAAACCAACCAAAAATGATACTGAAACTAGTAGCAGTAAATTGATGGGAATTATTTGTAGTCCTACATGCTCTGTGAAAAATGCAAAAATCATTGGCATGTAGCCAGGTAGGTCACAGCACGGCGAAAGTTCTACATGTGGAGGTTTTGGAAAACCGTAATCGGTGGCATTGATGTCAGGCTTGTAAATTATTATCCCAGATGTAAAAGCAAAGAATAATCCATATCCTATTGCACTAATTATGAAAATCTGTTTTGCTCTCTTGTTGTTGATGGCTTTTGCAATAACTGAAAGAATAGTTGTATCATCTGATGATATCTTTTTTTTATATGTCTTGTACAAACCCCATCCTATTGCAACAAATGATGTCAACAATACCACATATGTTGCAACTGCCAAGCTATGTAATGCAGGCATGGCAGCAGGAGTGATTGTAAGGTTACTATTTTTTGCATATGCTAAAAAAGAAACAGCTATAGCTAAAAATCCAACTAGTATTAGGGCAACATTTGATCTTGCTACTGACTTTTGTTTTTCCACTTGTCAAAGGTCTGTCCTCTGACATTAAATTCTATCTCTGAATTTCTCCAAAGTGTTTATCTTGGGTGATGGAGTTATACTAGTAGTCGTGAAGATCGACGAACCTCAAGATTCCGATTATGCTGAAACCAAGATAACACATGTTGGTTTTGTAGACCCGTACGGAGTTGAAGGACTTTTGATATTGACTGCAAATGATGAAAAAGAGTTTCACATGCGGGCCTTCTCAGGTGAAGTGGCAAGACACATTTCTAATTTTAGAGAGGGTCAGCGTGGGGCAATACCTACCATATACAATATGGTTGAAGAGATTGCAGAGCTCAATGAACTTGTTCTGGTAAAAATCAAAGTATACGAAAGCGGTAGTGTCTTGCGTGCAAATGTCTATTTTACAGGAAAACGCGATCTTGTAATGCGTAACTATCGCGCATTTGATGCAATAGCACTGGCTTCATTTTACAACATTCCTATATTGGTTAGAAAAAATCTCTTAAAAGAAAAGATGGAAGCCTAGGTCAATATCTGGTCTAGTTTTCCTTCTTGTTGTGCTTTTCTTATCTCCATTGCAATTCTACGACCTACTCCAAAAGTTTCTCCATACTTGTATTTTGTATATGGACTAGTTGTGGCAAGAATTGGATTTCCTGGAACTCTTAATGATACATCATATACAACAATGTCCAAGGCGCGTGTTATTACACTCTGTAAAGAAAATGGACCAATTATTCCTGGTGAATATTCTCTTCTTACTGCATTGACAAACTTGTCTCCGGCATCAATGACTTTCTCAAGTAGAGACTCTCTAATACTTGCAGGAGTATGACCTACCTCTATGTTTTGTAATTCAATGTTCATCTCAAGCTGTTGTTTTGCAGGTAATGAAACAAAGTCGTGAAGATTAGTCTGTAACCTTCTTTCTATTCCAAGAAAATCTACTTCATCTGATATTGGAGTATGGAAATAATTGAAATTAAAGTAAGTGCCAATGACAAACTCTTCTATACTTGCAGTCTTGAGTGATTCTCTTGAAATCAAACCTTGTCTTATCTTGGTTTCAGTCTTGTCCTTGTATTCTGCATATGATGAAACATTGAAGAAAGCCCTTTCCAACTTGCGTTTCTTTTCTTGAACTTTGACTATGACTGGTCTGTCTATGTCTTTTGGATCTTTGAATAATCTTGGGAATCTTATCTTTGCTTTTTGAAGTAAATAATACTGATTTTTCTTGTTTGCTCTCTCCTCTGCTTGAAATAAAGCACGGTTTCCAAATAACGGTACCTTGAATTTGTTCTCAACTCCTTCATATCCCAAATAAGCAGTAAGGGCTCGATGTGGAACAACTATGGTACTTGAATCTCTAAGTCTTGCCTGAATCTTTGGAGATAGCATCTCTTGGAATTTGTTTACTATTATAATTTCATCAGCTAATCTTGAAAATCTTTTGTAAGGAACTTCTCTTCCTCTCTGACAAACTACTAGTGTCTTAAAGTTCTCATCTTTTGCACCATCCATTACCTCAAGTGCGGAATGACTCCCAAGTACACCAATGGTCGGCTCAGAATATTCACTTACTATATCTTGAATCTCTGATTTTTTTATCACGCCGTATCTATTTTACTTGGGTAAAAAAGCGTTATCTAATTTGAGTTGGATGTCACTATGAGGTTAACACTAGTTGAAATAGTGTTTTTAAAAATTGGGGACGATCAGCTATTATAACGAATTAGTAATATCGGCAAAGTAACTTGTTGTGTAGCATACCCATTTTTGGTAGCATTGATCATTAATTGCACTTGTTCTTGTGTAGATTGAGTGTATGGCATTATAATTCCGATTTGATAAAATCCACTGCTGTCGGTTTTACCAATGGATTGACCTATGATCTTGTTGTTTAGGTCTACAACAGTTGCAGTTATGTTGACATCTGGAATGCCTCCATAAAATTGGTCAAAGATTTTATCAGGATTAGATTTTGGGTCGAAGATTCTTACCGACAAATTGTAGGTAAATGCCATATATGCTCGATTGTTATTAGATGTTAACATCAACATTGGAATGCTAGGTACTTGTTGAGTTGCTACTGTACTTGGGATATTTTGTTTTGGTATTGTGACTGTAGATGATTGTCCTGCAGGATTGGTAAGTAATGCAGTAAAGGTAACTGGTACTGAATTCCCATTGTTCATAATGGCTCCATTAAAGTTGTACTCAATTCCTGTCGTACGAATTCCAGTTGTCATCAAAAGAACATTGAAAGATCCTTGGATATTACCCGTTAAGGTAACCTCATCTCCATTTATCACTATGGTCAAATTAGGAGCATTATAGTGTAGTCCGTTAAGAATGAGAGTCCCACTAGCTATGTTGTTGATGATTTTTAAATTGACCCCGGAACCAATCAAAGACTTGGTGGGTAAGTTATTTGATGGGATTGTAGAATTTAACGGAGTCAAAGAATTCAGAGTTTGGTTTGTACTCGTAGTGACCGGTGTTATTGTTGTTGTCTGATTCTGTGTGTTTGTCTGAGTTGATTGTACGTTAACTACAATTATTCCAACGTTTACCAGATATTCAATTGCCTTTGTGAAATCATCATCTGAGGCTGAACCGTTTATCCACATTCCGGCAAGATTTTTTACCCAAGGTGGGACATGTTGTATAGATTGAGAGTTTTGTTGTATTTCTGATATTTTGATTATTTTATTCTCGACAAGATATTGAATTCCTTTTTCAAACTCATTATCGCTCACATCTCCATTTACCCAAAATTTAGCTGTACTTTTTATCCAATTTGGAATACTTGTTGATTCTTGGGCATATGCATTAAGAGAACATCCTATTGTAATTCCGCATATAATACATAATAATACAATAAGTAATTTTTTCATCTACTGTCAAGTCATCGTGAATTCTCTTTTAAAGTGTTCATTAAATGGCACGGAATCATTCATAATTTTAAAATCAATACTGTCAATCCTATTCTATATTCTATGTGTGGACATGGTATAAACAACTAAGGTTGATTGTGGAATGGTGAATGAATTGGCAGAATTACTTGAGGTCTTCTTTGTCTTTGAACTCTTTTAGCTCTTTTTCTGATTCGATTTTGCCTTTCTCGAATTCACCTTTTGCCTTTCCAAATGTTTTAGCCAGCTCTGGGATCTTCTTTGCACCGAAAATCAAAACCCCAATTATTACAACTGCAATTATAACATTCTCGTATGCCATTATTGGCTTAAATGCGGCAGATCAAGATTTAAGTGTTGCAATCTTTTTTGCTTGCTTTTCTGATATTGCCATACCTATGAGATATAATCCAATCATAGGGCCTGCAACAAACCACATGGTAACACCACTCCCGTCTGGAGTGATTGCCGCGCCCAGTATGACCATTCCAATAATTGCATACCTTATGTTATTTCTCCAAAATTTTGGATCAATTAATCCTGATCCAGTAAGTGCATACATTATCAATGGTAGCTGAAATGATAGTCCAAATGCAAGAATGAACTGGAGTACAAATGTGATAAAATCCATTATATTCAAAAATGTAAGTAAATCTGCAGATTGACCATACTTTTAGAGAAATTGTAGGATGTATGGCGTGACAAAAAAGTATGAAAAAAGCCCGCCTATTATAAAAAGAGCGATAGCTGGAACTGTTATGTTTCTAATTATGCGAATCTCTTTTCTATGCAATGCAGGAGCTAAAAATCCGACAAACTCTTTTACTATGATTGGCATTGCAAAAACCATTCCAAGTAATATTGCAATATAAAATTGGGAGAAAAATGCCTGTCCCGGTGCGGTCTGGATTAATTGAACTGTTGATGGCAGCAGATGATGTTTCATGGATATGGTGAATTGCGCAGCCATATTGTTAAACGGACTAAATGTTGGATAGTATAATTTTGTCCCATTATACATGAACTGGTTAAGATGGAAACTTAGGATGAAAAATGAAAATATTGCTACTGCGATAACTGATCTAAATACTCTCTTTCGCAAATCCTCTATGTGCTGGCTAATGGTCATTGGCTTATCCATCGCAGATTATGAAATATGTTGTTCTGTATTAATAGTGTATTTCTAAAGTCCTTACTTGCCAGGAATTGGCAGTATCTTGCTTGATGGTAGGTTACTTTCTTGCTGCTCTGGTTCGGTAAAGTTCTCAAGCTCTATTGTAAGCTCAGTACTTACCTCGAAATTATCTCCTAATTGTACTGCCAAATCTGCTATCTCATTTGGTGCCCAGATTTCACGTGAGCCTTTGAAAAATATTCTTGAACTCTTTTCTGCAGGGTCTCCGCCGAACTTCTCCTTGATGAACTTGGTAAGTCTATCCAATTCTTCCTTTTCTATCATGTTGTGATAGAACACAATGCCCTTGATTGACTCATAATCCCATGGAGTTCCGTTCCTATACGAGTATACTCCAAAGACAGCTCCTTGGTCGTCTTTTGGACATTTTATTTCCCAGATCAATACTTTTTTTGGATCAAACTTGGATTTTCTTACCTCATCCACTGTGAGTTTCCAATATCTTAAGCGGCTCATTATATAATCAATAAATGAATATTGACAGTTAATGAGCCTTACTAGACACAAAACACGGTGTAACGTAGGTCAATATCATGTTGTAAAATATCCCTTAATTGGATAGTCTAGTTTACCAAGTTTTTCAAAAAGGCACATGCCAGTTCTTTTTTTAGAATGGATATCTGTGCCTGATCCTTAATGATACTTCCAGACTCTCTTATCTTTGAATGTAAAACGAAGATCTGTCTATAATCAAGACTTGCCTTGTCGGGCATCTGTCCTAGTGGTTTGAGAGTTTTACCAATTTCCTTCCACAATGCCTCAAAATATAACGCTTGATTTTTTGTCATGGTATGATCAACTCAATAGTGTTATGCCTGTAATTCTCTTGATATCTTCACGATTAATTTTGTTCGAGGCCAAAAATATAGCAAGCTTTGTGGCATCTTGGCCACCATCTGATATCTTTAAGAGATTTATTGTTCCTAGCTCGTTTACAGTTTGACTCTCAATGTGATTGATTTTTTCAGATTCATATGTGTTTGATTGCGCATGAATTTTTTTATCAAGCAGAGATTCAATTTTAGAAAGATCAATGTTTTCTAACTGTCTCTCTAAATCTTTGGTATCGGTAAATTCTATCATTAGTTCACCGATTGCCATGTTTATCCTTATTGTAGCCATAAAGATCTATAGCCAATTTTCATGTTGACCTCTGATTTTTCTTGGATTTAGATAAGAGTGAATTCAAAAATGCACTGTTATCAAGAGATGGATCATCTTTTTTTGCATCCTTGACGGCCTTGATGAATTTCTGGAAAGATTCTGATTTTACTGTGATTGTTTTGTATTCTTTTCTTGGCAACGGATCCTTTGTCCGGTACGCATGGATAAATTATTGGTAGAAATTTTATGACATTCCAATGATGAATATTTCCATAATTGGTCAATATTCTCTCTTATTTACATTTTTTTGGAATTTTATTAGATCATGAACTTTTACAGATTATACAATAAAAAAAGAAAAAGATTCTTGCGAAACTGATGATCCAGTTGTTGCTGGTGGCGTACTGATAGGTGGGGATTGTTGTTTATTGTGTCCTTGTCCACCATTTTGACCTATGCCAAAGCCGCCCATATGAAATGCGTGGCCTGGTGATGTGTAGAGTACCGTTCCAGTTGATGGATCGACAATCACGGAATATGCCATGTTCTTGTCGTCAATTACTTTGAAGGCATATACAAGAGATCCTTGCATCTGTGTCAAACTTCCACCGATTACTTTGCCATTACTTACTGCTGTTCCAGCAGTTGTTGCCGCGGTAGAGAAATCTACCTTTACGTTGGACAACAGCAATTGTTCAGTAACAATGTTCATGAACAAGGTGTAACAATTCTTTATTTACTGAATTACTCAGATAAAGCGAAATGAACCTTAGGTTATTGTCCTTTATTTTATTTACTGCAATGTTAGTTTTTCCACAGTATGCTTTTTCTATAAGTACTGATAATTCTAATAGCACATTATCTAGTACTACAAACCCAGGCACCATACCAATATCATCGCAGACAACTGGTAATGGCCTGTCTGCTACATCTAGTACTACAAATTCGTCAAGCAAATCGGTTTCAACTACATTGCCCACAAATACTAGTGACTCGTCATCTAAAACTATTTCAGTATCTGACACTACAAATTCTCAAACTGATACTAACAGTTCTTCACAATCTAGCACTGCCACTACACCTACTATAACTTCACAATCTAACGCTACTAGCACTTCTCCCGATCACACTATACAATCTAGCACTACTCCCTCTAACACTACACAATCTGTCACTGTAAGCACTTTATCTAATACAAACAACACAAGCTTGAGCAATTCTGTACAGACATCTAATAATACAACCAAAACAAATGTCGCTGGACCTGATTTTACATCTAGTACTATTACACCAAATCTTACTGTGACAAATCCGGGATCTCCAGTATCATTCACTGTAAAAGTTACTGACACGTCAAGCTCCCCAACTATTCCAACTGGTATAGTATCATGGGGTGATGGAAATGTCGGAGGTTCATTTAATCCAACTGCGTGCATAATTTCATCTGGTATTTGCTTGGTGTCATATACACCGCCACAAAATTATAGAAGTGCAATAACTATAACTGCAAACTATGGTGGAGATGGTACACACTCTGGCAGCTCTGCTACGTCCACTTTGACAGCAAGTGTACTACATGTAGTTACCACAACTATTGTACCAAATATCATTCCAATAACTCCAGGATCTCAGGTACAGTTTACTGCAACACTTACTGACACATCCAATCCGCCAATCACTCCTACCGGAACAATGTCATGGAATGATGGAAACATTGGAGGCACATTTAGTACTTCTTACTGTATGTTATCATCTGGAAGCTGTACTGTATCATATACCCCGCCCCAAAATTATGGGAGTACGATAACTATATCTGCAAATTATGGTGGAGATTATTCACACTCTGCCAGTCTGGGAGAATTTACCATGTCGGTAAATTCACTACCTAGCACCACAACTACTATCATACCAAACATTGTTACGATAAATCCGAGATCTCAAGTGCAACTTACTGTGGCAGTATCTACCTCATCAAGTTCATCAACTATTCCAACTGGTAGTGTATCATGGAGTGATGGTAATGCGGGAGGTTCATTTGTTCCGTCATCTTGTACACTTTCATCGGGTAATTGCATTGTATCATATACTCCTGCAATCAATCCGCCAAATTCGATAACGGTGACTGCATCATATGAAGGAGATAGTGTGCACTCTGGAAGCTCTGGTGCATCAACTGTGACTATATCTCAGCTGTCTAATACTGTCACAACTGTTACACCAAACCCTGTGACAATACCTAGAGGGTCTCAAGTACAATTTACTGCAACACTTACTGATACTTCCAGCTATCCTGAACCAGTCACTGGTACTATATCATGGAGTGATGGTAATGCAGGTGGTACATTTAATCCAGTTTCTTGTGTCCTTTCATCTGATACTTGTATTGTATCATACACTCCCTCTACATCATCTGCAAATCAAGTGACAGTGACTGCCACATATGGTGGAGATGGTACACACTCTGGCAGCTCTGGTACATCACAATCATCTATAATCGTACTTCCATCTTCTCTTTTGTTGAATACTGATCAATCGTATTATGCATACGGTGATGTGGTTACTCTATCTGTAAATCTTCCAGGCCAGAGTCTCCAAAGTATTGCTGTCGGAGTTTCAAATCCAAAAGGTGACAATATCATATCAAGAACAATAACTACAGATGATAATGGTATGGGATCTATACAATTCAAGATTCCAGATACTTATCAGACAGGAGTCTATCAAGATGTTGTCAATGCCCTTGTTGATGGAAGAAATTATACAAATTCCACCGAGTTTACAGTACTCAAATCTCATGGTGTAACAATTGACTCGGTACAAATCACAAATCAGCAAGGAAATCCTGTTTCGCTACTACCAAAGGGTCAGAATGGATTTATCAAGGTCTCACTTTCATCACAGGAAAAAATGCCTGCACTCTTGACCCTTAATCTCTTTGATGCAAATCAGAGTAGTCTTGGTACTACTTCAATCAAATCAACTGTAAATCCAGGTACTTCACAGATGGTCTTGTCTTTTTTTATTCCGTCTAGTGTACAAGTAGGACTGGCAAATGTTTTCACCGATGTGTATTCGGACTGGCCAACCAATGGAGGTACACCACTGACTACCGAATCATGTCTTACCGCCGACCTTCAAGATCCTTCCGCACTCCCTGTATCTTATGTTCCAACCCCTCCACACATCTGTACAAGCACATCTAATGGACTATCTTCTGGAACTGGAAGTACTCTGTCTACGGCAATGACAAGTAACCAAGCATATGCTACACTTGGAGTTGTAATTCAAAATGATACCATGACATTTATGAGTCCTAGTGAGGCGCATCTTCTTGCACTTGCTTATGAAAACGGTACTGCAAAA
>JARLFW010000117.1 GCA_031296345.1 Nitrosotalea sp.
ATAGCAAAGATTGCAAAAATTAAGAATACTATGATAATTGGTTCTTCAGATTTTACTCATTACGAACCAAATGATTTTGCTCACGCACAGGATAAATCTCTGATAGAGGCAGTAGTTAGTCTAGATGTAGATAAATTTTACAAAATTTTACAAGAAAAACAGGTTAGTGCGTGTGGGTATGGAGCGATTGCATCTACCATGATAGCTTGTAAGGAATTGGGGGCGACAAAAGGTATCTTGAACAAATACGCTACCAGTGGCGACATAACAGGCGATAAAAGTTCAGTAGTTGGATATGCATCGATAGTGTTTGTATGAAATCTATTGCATCTGCGCCTGGAAAAATTATCCTTTTCGGAGAACATTTTGTCGTATATGGTATCAAGGCAATACTTTGTTCCATAGATAAGAGAATAACTGTAACTTCACAATTCTTGGATGAAAAGATAATCAGAGTAAGTTCTTCACTGGGAGAATCAGAGATGGAAATAAACTCATTAAATAATTTAGAAAAAGTACCACAAAAATTTATGAAACCATTTTTTTACATAGCAAAGAAAGCCGTAGAAGAGAATTCCACGGCAAAAGGCATTGAGATAATTTTAGAGTCAGAGATTCCTGCTGGAGTAGGATTAGGTTCGTCATCTGCTGCATGTGTTGCAGCTACAGCTTCAGTCAATGGATTATTTAACAAATTATCAAAAGATGAAGTAGTAAAAAGAGCAATACAGACAGAACGTACTATATTTGAACAGAGTTCGGGGGCAGATTCATCTGTTTCTACATTTGGTGGACTAGTGTCATATGATCTAAAGAACGGATTTAAAAATATCCTATCAAGAAATGATTTGAGTTTCATAATATCCAATTCTGCTCAGATTCACAATACACAGGATGTAGTAAGACAAGTCAGGAATTTTAAAGAAAAAAATGAAGATATGTTTAGGAAATTTTGTGAGCAAGAAATTGACATAGTTAACAATGCAACCGTGGCCTTGAAAGAAAATGACTTGAATGAATTAGGGTCACTCATGTTAAAAAATCAAGAGTTATTAAAGCAGATAGGAATTTCAACAGAAAAAATTGATCTTCTAGTAAAAGAGGCAAAGAGAACTTCCTATGGGGCAAAGATAACTGGAGCTGGCGGAGGTGGATGCATTATTTCTCTTGTTGATGATTCAAACAGAGAAAACACTCTAGACAATTTAGGAAAAATTTCAGATTGTTTTTTGGCAAAAATAGATTACAATGGACTAGTGTATGCATAAAATACTAGATTTAGTTCCAATTACAAATTTTCAATAATTTACAAGACAAGTATTGTTCAGAAATGAAAACCTAGGTACCACGTATCAACCAAAGAATTTCGTAATCACCATGAATTCAGTGATATACTTTTTAAAACCGTTCATAGCACTGATAAAAATCATGATCTTGATGAAACTTGGAGGTTCAATAATCACCAATAAAGAAAAGCCGCTGACCCCCAATAGAAATTTAATCAGAAAAATTGCGTCAAGTCTCAAAAATGTAGATGAACCTATTGTCATAATACATGGCGGAGGTTCTTTTGGCCATTATTGGTCGGTAAAGTATGATATGCATACAAAACCTCAAAAATATAGTATCAAAGGAGTCGCCACTGTAAAAAATTCAATGGTAGAATTAAACAGTATTGTACTAGAGTCATTTCTTGAATCTGGTCTAAAACCATATTGTTTACCTCCCAGTGATTTTATGATAGGAGACAAGCCACTGGCCAAGAAAGTTAAAGAAATTTCCAATATTGCAAAGACAGGATTGATTCCTATTTCTTATGGAGATGCCATGTGGTTTGGGAAAAACAAGTTTTACATCTTGTCTGGAGATAGAATCATGGGAGTTCTTGCCAAGTTGTTACGTCCCCGTCTTGCAATTTTTGTTACAAATGTAGATGGAGTATATTCAGATATGAAAAGCAAGAGGCTTTTGAATGAGATTACTAAAGAAATACCGATTACTTCAGAAGTAACAATGGATGTAACAGGCGGAATGTCTCGCAAAATAAAGGAAGCTTTTAGCATATCCAAAGGCGGAACGGATGTTTTCTTTGTAAACGGAAAGATTCCAAAGAGAATAACAAATGCAATAAATGGCAAGAGTTTTGAGGGAACAACATTCAGAGGATAAATTATGGAATATCTAATTCTTGTAGACAGCAATGATAATCAAATAGGAACTGAAGAAAAAGTAAAATGTCATTTACCAAACGGAAAACTTCATAGGGCCTTTACAATATTTTTATTCAACAAGGAAGGAAAGTTATTGCTTACGCAACGAAGCAAGGACAAGATGTTGTGGCCTGGAGATTGGGATGGGACAGTAGCTAGTCATCCAAGACAATCAGAGAACTATATTTCATCTGCAGAAAGAAGATTACCTGAGGAATTGGGAGTTACATGCAAATTAGATTATTTACATAAATTTGAGTATCATGTACCATACAAAGATATTGGATCAGAAAATGAAGTCTGTGGCACTTTAATTGGAATATTAGATGACACTTCCAAAATAAAGCTTGTAGAAGGTGAAATTTCAGATTTTAAGTGGGTTACACTGGAAGAATTATTATCAGAGATAAAGAATTCGCCACATATTTTTTGCCCATGGTTACTAGTTGCATTGTATTTCATACCAGAGTCAAGTCAAAATATCAATGACAAACATAAAGAAATTCTCAAGATGTGGAATAGAGATGATCTTAAGAGTAAACTTGAAGAATCATTAAAACATCATTTTCCAGATCACAAATGGGAGCTAAAAAAAGAATGAAATTAGAAACACTAACAAAAACTGCATCCACGATAGACTCATTTCTCTCATCAAGACTGTCTGGAGAACCTAGAGATCTATACCAAGCAGCAAGTTATTTGATTGATCACGGAGGAAAAAGATTGAGACCATACATGGTCATAAAAAGCTGCCAACTCTTAGGGGGGACTGTAAAGCAGGCCATACCTGCAGCTGCCGCAATTGAAATGATACATAATTTCACATTGGTCCACGATGATATCATGGATAATGATGAAGTAAGGCATGGTGTACCTACAGTTCACGTGAAATTTGGAATTCCAATTGGAATTCTTGCAGGTGATTTATTATTTTCAAGGGCATTTGAAACTATTTCAAAACCTTATCTGCGCAAGTCAAAAGAAATTGGCATGAATCTTGTTACCACATTAGCAAAGGCATGTACAGATGTGTGTGAGGGTCAAGCACTTGATATCAGCATGGCAAAATCAAATAAAATTCCAAATGAAAGTCAATATATCAAGATGATTGAGAAAAAAACATCGTCATTATTTATAGCGTCCTGTGCAATGGGAGCAATAACTGCAAACAAAAATTTGTCTGACGTTACAAGATTGGCTACATTTGGAAGAAATCTGGGAATTGCTTTTCAGATAATCGATGATCTAATTGGGGTAATAGGGGATCCCAAGATTACAAAAAAACCCGTAGGAAACGATATCAGAGAAGGAAAAAAATCACTTCCAATTTTAATGGCAATTAAAAAAGCAAGCAATCAAGAAAAAAAGATAATTCTCAATGCATTTGGTAATTCAGCTGTTTCAAAAAGCGAAGTAGAAAGAGCCGTTTCTACAATTTCTGCTCTAGGCATAGAAAAAATAATAAAACAAAAGGCAACATGTCATTCCAACACAGCCAAGAAATCCATATCAGTATATGATGGACCTGCAAAAAAAGAACTGCTCTCTTTGCTTGATTTTGTTGTAGAGAGGAGTCTTTAGTTGGACGATGAATTAAAAAGAGTAATTCGGGGAATTGCTCTTCTTAATGCATCCGAGCATGATGGAAAGACCAGAAATGATTCAATCATTTCCAAAGTAATTGGTACTAAACCAGAACTTCGTTCCAGAATAAAGGACATCATTCCACTTATTTCACAAGAAGTAATTGATGTTAACAAATTATCAGTAGAAACCCAAAAAGAGGAACTTGCAAACAAATATCCAGAATTACTTGTAGTAAAACCAAAACATGAGAGAATAGGTCTTCCACCTCTTGAGGGGGCAGAGCAAGGTAATGTAATTACACGATTTCCTCCTGAACCCAACGGATATCCTCACATTGGACATGCAAAGGCATCGATAATTGATGAGGAGTATGCAAAAATGTATGGAGGTAAACTCATTTTAAGATTTGATGATACAAATCCAGAGAAGGAACGTCTAGAGTACTATGCAGCAATCAAGGTTGGTCTTGATTGGCTTGGTGTAAAATATGATCTTGTAAAAAATACATCTGATGACATGGAAATAATTTACAAAAAAGCTAGAGAAATCATAGATTTGGGTCATGCGTATGTTTGTACATGCGATAAAGAAACAATTAGCAAGAACAGAAGAGAGATGTTATCCTGTAAGTGTAGAGCAGGAGATCTAAATCAAAATGTCACTCGCTGGAATAAAATGTTTGATAAATTCAAACCTGGAGAGGCCATTGTCAGATTTCGTGGAGATATGAATTCAGATAATACAGTTATGCGAGATCCAACCTTATTAAGAATAATAGATGAATCACACCCAATCCATAAGGACAAGTACAGAGTTTGGCCAAACTATGATTTTGCAGTTTCCATAGAAGATAGCATTGATGGAATTACTCATGCATTTAGAACTAAAGAGTATGAATTACGAACTGAGCTGTATTACAAACTTTTAGACATACTTGGTATGCGTAAACCAAAGATGATGGAGTTTTCAAGGTTAGAGTTTGAAGGAATGCCTGTTTCCAAAAGAGTGCTAAAACCTCTAGTAGAAGAGGGAAAAGTATCTGGATTTGATGATCCCAGACTCCCTACTCTTGAAGGATTACGTAGAAGAGGTATAGTTCCTGAAGCCATTAGAAAATTTGTCATTTCTCTTGGCTTTACTAAATCAGATACTTTACCACCATTTGAGACACTTGAATCATTTAATCGAAAAATAATAGACCCTACAAGTGTAAGATTATTCATCGTTTTCGAACCAGTAAAATTAACAGTGATCAACAACAATCTTACCGAGATTGAGATTCCAAATCATCCACAAAATGACATGGGTAAAAGGAAAATTAAGATAGATGGAAATTTTTTCATACCTGGCAATGATGCCAATACATTGAAGATTGGTGATGAAGCAAGATTGTTAGAATTATACAACATAAAAATTACAAAGATAGGTTCAGAAATACAAGGAGCGATTACCAGCAGTAATTACAAATCAGATATTCCTAAAATTCAATGGATCCCAAGAAATAATCCAGTAAACATCGAAGTCTTGATACCAAATATACTCTTCATAAATGACCAATTTAATGAAAATAGTCTAGAAGTTAAACAAGGTATCACCGAACAATACTACTTAGAGTTAAATGTGGGAGCAGAAATTCAGTTCATGAGATTCGGATATTGCAGAAAAGATTCTGCGAATCAGGCGATATACACTCACAAGTGAAGAAAATGAAGATTGCAAGATTACTTAGACAAAATATTGAAACATATGCTATTGTTAATGGCGAAAAAGTTTTGACAAGAGAAAGTATGACATCACAGACTGGAATTCCCATACCACAAAGTATCAAAGATTTTTTATTTGATGGATGGTATGATGAAATAAAGACTAACGCAAAAAATCTAAATTATAATGAGAACTTGTCTGATTTTAAATTTCTTCCACCTATCCCAAATCCATCTAAAATAATTTGTTTGGCATTTAATTACAAAGATCATGCAAAAGAGCAAAATTTGATTCCACCAGATGAGCCGGCCATAGTTATCAAACCAAGAACAACGCTCAATGGAGCTACATCAGACATAGTTTGTCCTTCATTTGTCTCAAAGCTTGATTATGAAATCGAGCTTGCTGTGATAATTGGCAAGGACTGTAAGAACATATCAGAAAAAGAGGCAAAGGAAGCAGTTTTTGGATACATGGTTCTAAACGACGCATCTGCACGAGACATACAAGCAAAGGACAAACAGTTTACCAGAGCAAAGGGTTTTGATACTTTTGCACCTTGTGGTCCTTGGATAACTACTGCAGATGAAATACCTGATCCACAGAATCTCAAAATGATGACCAAAGTAAATGGAGACATTAGACAGAATTCTTCAACATCAAATATGCATCTAAAGGTCTATTCCATTGTATCATTGCTAAGCAAAGCAATGACATTGGAAAAAGGTGATATCATATCCACCGGTACTCCTGCAGGAGTCATGCTCAACAAGCCAGATGCGGTCTTTTTGAAGGATGGTGACAAGATAGAGATGGAAATAGAAAATCTTGGTAAGCTGCAAAATACTGTAAAATTTGTTTAATTCAAGATTCTGAAGTTCTAGAATTGGCATTAAAATTATTAAGAGTTCAAGATTCTCATCAGGCATGGGGAAAATAATTGTTGGAAAAGTAAGCGATTTCATTCCAGGTAAAATGCAGAAGATTACAATAGATGGTAAAGATGTACTTGTTGCAAATATCGACGGAACTTATTATGCAATTAATGATACATGTACGCATGCAGGAGCAAGTCTTTCTGAAGGAAGTTTGGATGGAACAGTTGTAACATGTGGATGGCATGGAGCAAAATTTGATTGTAAAACAGGTAAGCTTTCTTCTTTTCCTGCCAAGATAAAAGACCTGAATTCGTATAAAGTAGTAGTAGAATCAGAAAATATCTTTGTAGAAGTATAATGCAAACTTTATAAAATAAGCTCAATTAGCATAGCTTGGATGTTACAATGGTCGAAAAAAATGATCCAAATACTGACACTTTAAACATAGCCATTACTACTCTAGTTGAAATTGCAGCAAATCCTTCTACTCCAAGAAACATCAAGAAAGATTTGACAGAATTAATTGTAGAGTTAAAAAAGCAAAATTCTCCAGTTTCGGTAAGAGCAGCAAATGCCATAAGCGCTCTTGATGAGATATCCCAAGACCCTAACATGCCATCATACGTCAGAGTTACATTATGGCAGGCAGTTTCTGCCCTAGAAAGAATAAGAGAATAAATTTAGTGTAGATTATCACTATTTAGTGAAAATTGAAGATTACCTATCATCACTTCCAAGTTCCATAATCAGTGGTGAGGATGTCGAATTATCAGATAAAACATTAAAAGAGATATTTCGATTTGCAGAACTGTCTGAAAATGACATATTTTACCACCTAGGATGTAGTAGTGGTAACAGTATCATAATATCTTTACAAGAATTCAAGGTAAAGAAAGCAATTGGTATTGACAACAACAGAGACAAGATAGAACATGCACAAAAACTTCTTGAGGAAAAGCATATTTCAAATGGATCATTTAGATGTCAAGATGTTACAGTTTCCGACATTAGTGATGCTACTGTAATACTTTTTTGGTTTTCAGATCAGAAGGTAATTGAAAAAATGATCCCAAAATTTGAAAGTCTCAAACCTGGATGTAAAATAATAACCATATGGGGACCTCTTACGGGATTTATGCCAAACAAAGTAGATTTTCCATACATCCTAAATGTTACACCATTCAAGAAAGCAGAATCTCTTCGAGAACAGATGCTTACGATATTTAATACTGATTGCATTGATTTTGCTGTTGCGTGGGAATTTGCTGATAGATATTCTAAAGCTATTGGCTCAAAGAATTCCGAAAATGACAGGTTTCTAACCATACTTCAGACGCTTGTAATATGGATAAATGCAAAAAATCTCGGCATTGCGTGCGGAGATGACATACCAGATCCTGTAAAGAGCTATATTGGAATTCTCAAGACTTTTTTCAACATAGAAGTTGAACACCTAATTGACCACTAGAATGAATTCTCAGTCATGTTTTTATTTGGAAATGTTGTTACAATACACATGATGCAAGAAAGAATCAACATCAACGTATCAGCTACAGATTATGAAAATACCAGTAAGGCAATCATATCAACATTGAGCAATGCCGAGAAGATGGTTCATGGGGAAAATGACTTTGTAGTAACAGATTCAGAATTTGCTTTTGGTTGGCATTTTTATGTGGTTTGTGTCAACAGATCACTTGTAAAACGGTTATCTGAGCAGATGGGACCAGATTTTGAAAAGATAAAGGGAAAAGGTTTGGACCACAAATTTTTGACTTGGTTAAATGATAGGGTTAGTCAAAAGAACTTGAAGGTAAAACTAGCCATCAAGGAAGAGATGGAATCAAGTAAATTCGGGATATTCTAAAAATATCAATTATAAAAATTTTATAAATTAACAAAAAAAGGCCCTTGAGGGGAATCGAACCCCTGTCCGGGGATCCACAGTCCCCTATACTGGCCACTGTACTACAAGGGCCACATAAGGAAAATCGCTCTCAATCCAGTATTAATCTTAACTCAACTGTATAGATACCAACTTTTAGGATATGCGAGTAGTTTTTGCTATGATCAGAGATATGTTTACGGATTAATGATTCCTCTGCCTATTATTTTTCCTTGTTTAAGCATTGTTAATGCCTCTGTTGCCTGGTTAAGTTTGAACTTGTTTGATATCATTGGCTTGATTATTCCTCTACGGGCAAGGGAAATTAATTCAATCATATCAGTCATAGAACCTGTGTATGAACCCATCAACTTGTATGCCCTAGTAGGCATTGTTACAAGATTTAGTTGCAAAGAACCTCCAAATAGACCTACGAGAACAACACGAGCTCTGCGTCGGAGAATTTGCATGTCAACTTCTACAGATTTTGTAGCATTGACAAAATCAATTACAGCATCAGCACCCAAATTACCTGTTAATTCCATTATAGCTTTTACAGGATCTTCCTTGGAAGAATTGATAATAATGTCTGCACCACTTTGTTTTGCCACTTGTAATTTATCATCATTAACATCTAATGAAATTATTCTTGCACCGCTAATTGCTTTAGCCAATTGAATTCCCATCAATCCTAGTCCTCCAGCACCTACAATCACTACATTATCAGCTGGGTTTAGTTTTGCAGTCTTAATTGCGCCATAAGCAGTAAGTGCAGAACAAGACAAAGGCGCACAAATATCAGTGTCCATGTCATTTATTTTTGCCAAATATTTGTAATTTGGAACAAGAACATATTCTGCATAACCGCCATCATTGTAAACACCCAAAGATCTTGGTTTGTCACAAAGATTTTCTTCCCCTATCCTACAAGCTGGACATAGACCTTCACCTATCCAAGGAAAAACCAGAACTTTTTCATTCTTTACAAATCCTTCTACATCCTCACCCATACTCTCTACTACCCCAGCAACTTCATGCCCTGGAGTTAAGGGATATTTTACACCCCTATCAGTTGTTTTCATAAACGAGCCGCCTGGTCCCTCATAGCCACCATCCCAGAGATGTATATCGCTATGGCAAACACCAGCAGATTCTACTTTAATGAGAACTTGAGATCCCCTAGGTTTTGGAGTTTCAAGAGATTGAATTTCAAGAGCTTCCTTTACTTTGACTATTCTAGCAGCATTCATGCCGTGTGTTATCAGTATGTAATATAAGATAGTTTTGTGAACAATGTGTCCTTTTGAAATAGTTCAAGGATTTAGATTTATGATATTTCGGATTATAGAATGCATATTGATCGCTTCCTGATAATCAGGCGTAAGTTTATTAGCAACAAAAAAAACATCCGCACTCATGAAGTCGAGAAATTGGTTCATTGCCATGGGAATTACTGCAGCAGTTATCTTTGTAAGTATGCTATACTTGGGTAAAATATGGTGTGTTCCAATGGAAAACGCTCCATGTGTATCATTCTGGAAATAGACTAGTCTAGATTTAATTAAAACCGGCTCAAAAAGTAAGTCATGAGTTGTTCTGGCGAAACAGTAGAAGTTTCAAATGATTTCATCCAGATCAAACCAATGATTCTAGATCAGCTAAAGAAAGCAAAGTATGGAGTTTCAGATCATGGAACTGTTGAACTTTGTCATTGGACAAAAAAATCATTCAAAGATGATGGTCAGTGTTACAAACACAAGTTCTATGGGATTTCAACTCATAGATGTATGGAATTTTCTCCAGCTGGAATGTTTTGTGAAAATCGATGCGTTTACTGTTGGAGACCAATGGAGTTTTACAGTTCTTTGGAGATGCCACCTGACAAAGTTGCACCTCCCGAGATAATCATATCTAATCTAATGGAAGAGCGAAAGAAATTGATCATGGGTCATTACGGTGATCCAAAAAGCAACAAGGAAAAGCTAGACGAGTCACTTCTTCCTAGTCATTATGCCATTTCACTATCAGGAGAACCTACCATGTATCCACAATTGCCTGAACTTATAAAATATCTAAAGAAACTCCCGGCTACAAAATCAATATTTCTTGTAACAAATGGTCAGGAACCCGAAATGTTGCAAAGACTCAGAGACGAAGATGCATTACCAACACAATTGTATCTTTCAACAAATGCTCCAAACGCAGAAATATTTAATCTGGTAAACAGACCAAAATACAAAGATGCATGGAAGAGATGGAATACTAGTCTTGAATTACTCGCAGAACTTGATACAAGGACAGTATTACGATTTACTTTAATTAAAGACTATAACGCTGATGAAAAATTAATTCCAGATTATACGCAATTGATAAATCGTGCAAATGTGCATTTTATAGAGTTAAAATCATACATGCATGTGGGTAGATCAAGAAACAGATTAGAATATGCAAATTCTCCAGATATGTTGGAAATAAGACATTTTTCAGATCAACTTGTAAAACAAAGTGGAATGTATTCAATCATGGATGAGAGTGAGATGTCAAGAATTGTTGTTCTTCAGAATCAGAAAAGATTCATCGACCGCGTGATTTCGTCTTATTTAGATACCAATTAGCAAATTTTTTCAGTGCCAGATATCTATGAGATATCTGGTTTTTTTCCACAAGCTGAGAGTATGTTTGGTTTTTCCCTTGAGGAATAAAGATAGGATCAAAACCCCACCTCATACCTTGTTCTTTTTTAGATATTGTTCCTTCTACGTCTGCACTAAACAGATGTACATCGCCATCTCTTTCACAATATGCAATAATTGATCTAAATGACGCATCCCTTGGTTTTGATACTAACCGTAAGATCCCTTTGTTACCAATTGTATTAAATACAAATGAAGAATATGGTCCAGGAAAACCATTCAATGATTTTATAAAAAGGCCATCATCTTCCACAATTACAGGTTTTGAACAGATAGAAAACGCCTCCATGGCTTTATGACTTGCAATTTCTTCTAGATCATCTGCCTGAATTTCTCGAAGAGTAGATTTTAGAAATTTTAGTTTTAATCCAAATTTTGAAGTAATGTTTTTTGCCTCTTCAAATTTATTCTTGTTTGAACTGACAAAAAATATACTAGATGACATTTGCATATCTGCCCCTTTTTTCTATCACCAAAACTTGATTAATTATTTTTTCGGTAATGTTTTTTCCCAATATCTTTCTATATCCTTGTATGAATAAAGTCCAAGCATCATCTACAATTTGAGCATGAGCGCTGTTAAGAACTTCTTTGAACAAACGAAGATCAATGGCATAGTCATCTATTTTATCTGTTTTTTGTGAAAGACCAAAATCAAGTATTACCAATCCTTTTTGAGAGAGAATAAAATTTGAAGTGGTCAAGTCTCCATGCATTACTCCATTCTTATGGAGAAGCCCCACAATTTTACCTATCTCTTTACATGTTTTTATGATTTTTTTTGCAGGAAGATCTCGAATTAATTTACCTTCAATGAATTGAAGATATATTTTACATTTTTTCTCATCCACAAAATAAACAAGTGGCGTAGTGATTCCAAAAGATTTAGCCTCAGAGAGCATTTTTGCCTCCCTTATTGTTCTTAGTGTTCGTATCCTAGTATCAAGAGAATGAACTCGATAATCTTTCTTTTTTCTAATTTTTAAAACAGAGTTTTGACCATTCCAGGATGTAATATAGATATCAGCTTCTGCACCTTTTTTGAGCAGTTTCAATGAAAACTAGTAGAGCCTAACATAATTTAAGTCACAATCATGTCATTTTACAAAAATAGTTTTTCAAAACAAAATTTATGATTTGCTAAATATACAATTATAACATCGGGTACAAAAAGAAACTACATGGAATTAGATGAGAAGAGAATAACACAAGAGGATTGTTCTGAAGACTCTCTTGGTTCAGGTATTCTCACGCTAACAAATAAGAGAATTGCATTTGATAAGACAGAAGGAAGAATCATGGATTTTTCAAAGAAATTTGGAAAAACAGTTCTTGAGGCCAAACTAGATCAGATAACAGAAGTTGCAAAAGAAGGTAGATTGATAAAAAAAGTAAGAATAAAAATAAAAATTGATGAGAGTGAAAAAACCTACAAGTTTGGAGTATACAATACAGGCAAGTGGGAAAAAGAAGTAAAGGAAGCTATTTCCAAATATTTACCCTAGTAAAGAACTTCAACGGTATCTAATCTCCACGATTGTTTTACAAAAGTATCTCCTAGATTTGTTCCAATCTTCTTTGACGACTCTAATAATCCAACCCAAGATATTTGAGAACCACAGTCTCCAGCGTATTCTTTTGGTGCTACAAAAAACTTGCAGCCATGTCTTTTGCATATACTTGAAAGTATGTCAGATAATCTCTTGTTTGCAGCAACTCCTCCAACAACCAAGAGTTCTTTTTTTCCAGTAAATGAGAGGGCTCTTTCTGTTGCTTCTCCCATCATAGAAAATGCAGTTTCTTGTAATGAAAAGCATGTGGCCTCTATTCCCTTTGGAATTATTCTTTTTGTTGCAGACAAGAGACCTGAAAAAGATACATCATTTCCCTTTACAACATAAGGTAATGGAAGATATTCTTTTGATTTTGATGCAAGTTCTTCTATCTTTGGTCCACATGGTGATGCAAATCCAGCATACCTTCCAATCTGATCTAGTAATTGGCCTAAAGTAATATCCAGAGTTTCACCAAAAACTCTCCATTTCTTTGAAAGAAATGCCAAGATCATCGTATGTCCTCCTGAAACAAGTAACACCAAAGGATCTTTTGCACCAGTCAGCATTTTTCCAAGTTCGATATGACCTAGTGCATGATTTACAGGATATATTGGAATATCATAGTATGAAGATAGAGATCTTGCCACCACTGCTCCAATTCTTAAACATGGTCCAAGACCTGGACCTGCTGCATATGATACAATATCAAGATCAGAAATTTTCACATTGGCTTTTCTGAGACACTCTGAAAGAACTTGTGGAGAATTTTCAGCATGGTGACGTGATGCCTCACGTGGATGAATCCCTTCCCCTTCTGGAGGTCTGTAGATCTTTCGTATATCAGAAAGAATCTTTCCTTGTTTTCCCTTTTTTTCTATCACTGCACATGAAAAGGTATGAGCTGTACTTTCTATTCCAAGACTTAGCATTTTATCCTCTGCTTAGAGTTGATACGATCTTCAAAACATCTCCATTTTTGAGTTGATGTTCTGCTCCTACTCGTTGTTTTGTTTTTGCATCAATAGCAAAAAGAAAACCATTTGCAAGATCCTGGTGTATTGACTTTGCTAGGTCTCGTGCAGTAGCACCTGGTCGTAAGAGTTTTGCATCTGGTAGAACTTCCCCATTTTTATTAGATAGTTTTGTTTCATCTTCTACTGGAAATACAGTAATTAATTTTAAAAGATCAAAACATGCAGAGTCGAGGATCTGTTGAACTCCTGTTCCACCCAATTTAGATACAACTTTTTCTGCAAGATCAAGTGCACTTTTCTGTTGAGGGTTTAGATTAATTCCATCTTTAATCTTGAAAGATTTTTCACCTGGCAGATATTCTATAATTCCACCCTTTGCCGCTTTTCTCAAAAGAAGTTCAGTTTCTGCACTACATGCAATAGTTGGATGTATTTTCTTAAACTCATCCAAGATACTAAGGTCGTGGCAAAGATCAGATTTATTTGCAGAAATTATGATTGGTTTTGTTCTTTTTCTGAGCGTTTTAACAAATGAAACAAGTTCATCTTCGCTCCAATCATGAGGTTTCTTTGAATGTAAATTCAGGCCATGGATTACAGACTCTACATCATATTCATCTATTCCAAGTCCGCTAAATCTTTGTGCAATTGCTTGAATGACTTTTCCACTTTTGCTTTCTAATTCTCTAGTAAGCTTTTGCCATTCTCTTTGAAGTATTTGTTTCATCCATTGATCAAATTCTTCTTCTACAAATTTAACATCTTCAAGTGGATTATGAGTTCCTGCAGGTACAGGTTGACCTTGTATATCTGTAGAGCCTGATGCATCTACTACATGGATTAATACTTCAGATGTTCTTGCATCATCCAAAAATTTGTTACCAAGACCTTTTCCTTCATGAGCTCCAGGAACTAGACCTGCAACATCTACTAGCTTGAT
>JARLFW010000118.1 GCA_031296345.1 Nitrosotalea sp.
ACACAGTCTAATACTCCATCACCAACAACTCAGCCTAGTACAACAAGTCAATCTAATCCATCACCAACTACACAGTCTAGTACCCAATCTACCACTCAACCAACTTCTCAAAACCCAACTCATCCAAGTCAAACCAGTGTAAACAATAATCAACAGCCACAGCAAAATCCTATAGCTGCAATTAGTAAAGTCATAGGTAATCTAGTTTCAGTATTAGAATCTCTATTTAGTAAAATCTAATTAAATAATCTTGGATAGCCTGCTTTTTGCATCTATCTTTAAGAGCACATTTTTAGTTCCTTCAGGAACAAGACTAGACCAGTCTTTGTCAGATATGATCATTTCCCGAATATTTGTTCCTGATATTACATCTCTATCCAATAGAGGAACCTCTATGACATTTTTTTCTCTTTTTTTGTATAATGTTATAGTAAAGTCATCATTTGAAAATACTAGATCATATTGCGGTACAATAGAATCAACGTGATAAGTCCATTTATCATGATCACCAGTATCTGGTACAAAAAATATTTTCAGACGCTCTAATATTTTAGAATCAAGTGAAGAAAGAATCATTTCCTTTCGCTCATCAGCCGTGAATGGATTTCTTTTTTCATGACTCTTGTTTGAGCTCCCAATTCCAATCCACAGATTTTCAACCTTTGATAATCCAAAAATTATAGCTTCGAGATGTCCTTTATGAAATGGTTGGAATCTACCAATTAGAAGTCCATTCATTGTCGAGATCTTGTTTCACTTGTTTAAAAAACCATCATTAATTAGATTCTAAAATTAAACCTTCTAGTCATGGAGTCAATAAAAATAGACGGTGGACGAGGCGAGGGTGGAGGACAGATAATTAGAAGTGCAGTTACCTTGTCTGCCATTACAGGTAGACCAGTTGAAATAGAAAATATCCGAAAGAATCGAAAAATTCCAGGTCTTAGGCCGCAACATTTGTTGGGGGTAAAAATATTATCAAAGATTTGTCAAGCCAGAGTAGAAGGTCTTTTTGTAAATTCTACATCAGTAAAATTTTTTCCTTCCCAAGGTTTGAATTTGGATCTTCAAGAAGATATTGGGACCGCAGGAAGCATCCCATTAATTTTACAAGTATTGATTCCTGCTGTTTCACTTATGAAAAAAAGTTTGAAATTGTCAATTATTGGCGGTACAGATGTTCCTTGGAGTCCAACATCTGATTATACAAAATATGTTTTAATTGAAGCATTATCTAGAATTGGAATAAATTTTACTTTGGATATCAAAAAAAGAGGGTATTATCCAAAGGGAGGAGGAGTTGTTGAGACTATAATACGGCCTAGTACTAGCCTGAATACAATATCTCTTCTTGAGAGAAAAACAGTTTCAGCAAAACTCTTGTGCTCTTATTCACACATTCCAAAAGAATTAGTAGAAAAAGAGATACAAATTGCAAAAACTATTCTTGATAAAAATGGATTTGATTGCCAGATTTCAATAAAAGAAGAAAATGCATTAGATAAAGGATGTTCAATTCTAATATTTTCACATGATAAAAGCTCAGTCATTGGCTCTGATGGTATTTATCAAAAGAGTTTAACTGGTCTTGGCGAGTCAGTAGCAAAAAAATTCATTGAATCAAATCTTGGTGTTGATCTTTATCTTTCAGATATGCTTGTAGTTCCACTTTCACTTGTCAAAGAGACTTCGGTATATCGAGTAAGAGAAATTACAAAACATTTAGAGACTAATCTTTTTATTGCATCAAAAATAACTGGTTGCAAGTATGGAATAGGTAAACTGGATAACGGTTTTGAAGTGAGGATATCTGGAATCTCAGATACCTGAATGAAGTAATGCTGCCATTAGAAGTATAGCTAAAGAGAGTATCACTGTCAGTCTACCTAACATAATAATTTTTGAACGTAGTTTTTGTAAAAATTCACCAGAAAGTTGTTTTGATTCTATTTTTCTTTCTATTTCGGTTCTGATTAGTCTTACATGTATAGCAAATGTAATTAGCAAAATAATTACAAGTATTATTTTAATGAGAAGAATTATTCCATAGTTTGTGGAAAGTATCAATGATGGATTTACAATAAAACCAGTAGAGTTGTAAATTCCAGTTGCGATTAATACAATTAAGGATGGAACTCCAATTTTGTTGAATTTACGTCCAACACGGATCATTATGGATAGCCTTCCCTCTATTGAATCGGAAATTGTCTTAAGAAGGGGAGCAAGAACTATTCCAATAAATATTGAACCACCAACCCAAATTGATGCAGCAATAAGATGCGCCCACATTATGAGTGCATTAACAAGTGACATGACTCTATTTGCAGAGTTGACGAATAATATCTATTATCATCTGAACTTCTGAGAAGGTTTTTTAATTGAACATGGCTCGTAGCTTCTAGATTTGTTACTAAGTAAGGGAAGAATAGTAATTTTGGGGTGTTTTGCTGGCCTTGGTCTAATGATGTTATTTTTATATCTATATGCAAATTCTTTTCAAAGTGATCTTGAAAAAGTTACGATTTCGGTTGATAGTGTAAAAGTTCTTGATCAAAACAAATTGGATAAACGTGCACATCTTGATGTAAGATTTAATCTTCAAAATCCTACTTCTGTTACATTAACTGTTTCAACAATTAACTATGAATTGTTTGCCAATGGAAAGAGTCTTGGACAAGGACACTTGTCAACAGAGGATATTCCAGAAGCTGGGAGACCTATTCTTTTTGCAAATGATAATGCTACTTTACCTAATACATTTGATCTTGTAAACACAGATGGTATTGTAAATGAATATTCTGATATAATGAATAATCAGCCCATGAAATATGAAATAAAAGGTCAGGTAACCATACAATCATTTTTAACAGAAATTACCAAAGATTTTGATGTAAATTTGGGTTAGCCTAAACCCCAACTTATTTTGGTCTTGGGTGTAATTTTTACAAAAGGTGCTTCATTTTCTTTCCAAGGATCTTCTCTAACCCATGCAAACTTTTTGTAAAATATCTCATAGAGTTTTTTGAATTGTGAGCCTTTCTCGATAAAAGTGGTATGGCCCTGAACAACAACAGCTTGGTGTTTTCCAGGTAAGTAAATGTCTACAGAAATCGCAATTTTATCATTCTTTTTGAGATTTGCATACTTTTTGGTATCATAATCTGTTGCAAAATAAAAGAAACCATCTTCAAAATAATATGTCACTGGAGCAATATGTGGTACATCTTTTGTGCATGTAGCTATTCTACATACTTCATTTTCCTTAAGAAATTGTGATTCTTTTATTGTAAATTTTATCACGTATTGTTACTATTTACATTAAATAAAAAGAAATGGGCCGAGAGAGATTTGAACTCTCGACCACCCCCGTGTCAGGGGGGTATCCTACCAGGCTAGACCATCGGCCCAATAGAATTCGACCTTACTCTAGACGTTATTAACGTTTAAGAAAACAAGAATAATATGAGATGTTTCAAGTGACTATTGTATGATTGGTGATTTTTCACCAGAGGAAAAAGATGGCTTTTACAAAGCAGTCTTTTCTAGACGTGATGTTAGGTCTCACTTTACTTCAGAATCAATTGATGAAGAAGTGCTTACACGAATACTAAATGCTGCACATCATGCACCATCGGTGGGATTTTCTCAGCCATGGAACTTTATTCTAATTAAAAATGAAGAGACACGAAAGCAAGTACGTGATTCATTTGATAAAGAACGAATCCGTGCATCAACCCTTATTGAGGATCCAAAAAGATCAAAGTATCTATCACTCAGATTACAAGGAATTTTAGATTGTGCAGTAAATGCATGCATAACGTATGATCCAACAAAGTTTGGTCCATTTGTTATAGGAAGATCAAGTATTCCAGAAACTGGAATCTATAGTGTTTGTTGTGCCATACAAAATCTCTGGCTTGCAGCAAGAGCAGAAGGAATTGGTGTTGGTTGGGTCAGTATACTTTCAAATGATGATCTTAAGAGGATTCTTGAAATTCCAGATCATGTGGTTCCTGTTGCTTATCTGTGTCTTGGTCATGTATCAAATTTTGTAGAATAACCAGATCTAGAGAGTGCCGGTTGGTTGCCACGTCTTGGTTTGTAGGATGTTATCTTTTATGAAAAATGGAACAATAACAATGATCCTAACTGGCAACAAATTCACGAGATGATTATTTCAAACCTTGATTACGCTTAAATGCTTACCAAGTCTGATTTTTTCTGGGCTCGTAGCGCAGAGTCATATTGACGCGAAACTTGGATAGCGCAGTAGCCTCCTAAGTTACAGGTCGAGGGATCGAAGCCCTCCGAGCCCGTTTTATTTTAAATTAAAAATTTATGTCGCGGTTCCAGATGCAGTACTATTCAGTACAACAGATTTGTAGATATCAACTGTGTAATCTCCTTCAAAGATGTGAATTACCTTGTCACCTTCAACAGATTTTACTCTGAAATATTGTTCATACGAACCATCACTTTTTACATTAGTTTGTGCAAAGTAAACTGGTTTTCCATCTTTGTATATCTGAATTACAACAGGATAGCCTGGAGCAGCATTTTGTACTGTTCCCCAAACACAACCAAACGGCAAAGGACTATCTCCTGGAATATGCATGTAAATAATATTTTTTTCCAAGACAACATTTTGTTCAGGAACTAATGTTTGAACCCATTCTGAACCCTGAGAAGTTTGCAGTGTAATACTTGGAAGTAAAAGTATGAAGAATCCGAAGATTGCTCCTAAAAGTAATTTCATACCAATAATTCCGTATTGTTAAATATTAAGATGACGCTTCAATTATCTACATCACTTGATATCAGAAGAAAAATTAAACAATGGATGCAGATGTGATTGCCATTATGGAGGAGCAATAAGCTGTCCTTCGTGTAAAGAGAACCATGGGAAACATTCATGCGCACACTGTAAGTAACTATTTCTTTCTTTTTGCGCTTTCTTTTGCTGCTAGGGCCTTCAAATTGGCAAGATCTACTTTTAGTTTTTCAATCTCAACAAGTGTTTGAAGACTTGAGATCTCCGATTTTAGATTTTCAATCTCTTCATCTTTATTTTTAAGTGAGCTTCTAAGTGAATCCAAATCAGCGTTTAATTCAGATTTTGCTTGAGTTATCTGACTTGATGTCATCTGTAAAGTTTGTTGATTACCGCTGTAGTTAGTTAGCTTTTTTTTTTCTTCATGTACATGTTCATGGCCTTCAGATCTATGCATATAGTCAGCACTTTTTTGAGCCAACCAGCATATTGCTACTAGAAACCAAGCAGCCGATATGAAAACTAACATAGTAAAATGAACTGCGGCAGGAAGTATGAAATACAAGGCTGTCAATGCCGAAGCGAGACAACCAACTACGATTGTAGGAATATGTCCCATGAAATTACCTCTAGTGTAGTAGAATATAAATAGTAATGGAGATTGTCAGAGGAAAAAATGACTATGTAAAAATGAAAAAGGGGTTTATGCTAGTCACTGCTTCAAGTAGTCTTTCCTTGTGCGATCTCAATTTCTGGAACTTCAGACTGTAAAATCTTAATTTTTTGCAGAAGTTCGTTTCTAAGATCTCTAGCTACTCGTCTTACGGTTGGTCTTGGAACCCCAAGTTCTTCTACTACTTTTGAGTAGATATCTTGTTTATCTGTAAAGCCTTTGTCAAGCAGTTCGTTAATTGCTTGTTTGATGCTTGTGCTTTGAGTAGTACGATTCACGAATTTTATTTTCAAGACGTTCTATATAAGACTGTTACTGTATCTTTGGAATAATTTTTCATGCTTGAAAGTTTGACTTGGATAAAAACAAAATTGCATGTTTGTATCATAGGATTATAGTTTTTGAAGAAATTTTACAAATAAGATTTTACCTAAAATGTTTTTATCTTACTAATTCATGTAAACATACAGAATTAGCTAGTAGATTTAGAACCTTACTGAATAGTAAAGTGGAGAAAAGTTCTTATGATTAAAAAGTAAATGTCAAAAGGTGGCTAAGGCTACTATTGAAACCAATTTTGGCAACATAGTCTTTGAATTATTTCCAAATATTGCTCCAGAAACTGTGAGAAATTTTACCAAATTGGCAAAAAGTAACTTTTATGATGGCACATTATTTCATCGTGTAATTCCAGGTTTTATGATTCAGGGAGGAGATCCTAATACAAAAAAGTCAGACAAGAGTCAGTGGGGCATGGGTGGACCAGGATATACAATAAAGGCAGAATTTAGCTCCAGATCTCATCTTAGAGGCATAGTATCCATGGCAAGAGCTATGGACCCTAATAGTGCAGGTTCTCAGTTTTACATTGTAACTACAGATAGTACCTTCCTTGA